>CAYGMS010000428.1:0-2311 GCA_964350905.1 uncultured Thiobacillus sp.
GCAAGGCCGTGGCCTATGGCCGCAGCATCGGCCTCACCGTGAATGCCGGGCACGGCCTGACCTATCACAACGTGCAGCCCATCGCGGCGCTGCCGGGCATCCATGAGCTCAATATTGGCCATGCGATTGTCGCGCAAGCGCTGTTCGTGGGCTGGAAAGATGCCGTGGCGGAGATGAAGCGGCTGATGGTGGAGGCGGCAGTCTGATTGGATCCGGGTGGGTGTAGTCATCAATCATTAAATCAGGAGGAGATCTGGCATCCCTATGCTATCCATTAAGACGTATGCCCACGATGCCAGCATATGCAGCGCGCGTGTGGATGGTGAACGTTAAGAAGGCTAGAGGAATTGTTTTTTACCGATGGACGATCTGGAACAACGTATCAGCGTAAATCAGCTTAGAGTGGGTCTGTATATTCGGTTGGAATCCTGGATGGACCACCCTTTCCTGTTTGGCAGCTTTAAAATTCGCAACGAAAAGCAGCTGCAGGTACTGCATTCCCTAGGGCTTTCGCATGTGCTCTATGTAAAGAGCAAGAGCGACTTGCCACCCTTGTCTCCACCAAGTTCGAACACGCCCCCTCCGCCACCGCCGCCGCCCGACCCTGAGATTGAAGCCATGTGGGCAGAGAAGAAGAGGCGGCGCGAAAAGCTTTCGCGCCAACGCCAGTCGCTGGGACGTTGTGAACGGCAATTTTCTATCGGCGCTTCCACTGTCAAATCGTTGTTGCGCAACTTGTTTTCGCGCCCGGACGAGTCGATCCAGCAGGCACAGACGCTGGTATCTGGCATGGTGGATTCGATGCTGGCGGATAAGGACATTGTCCTGCATCTGATGAATGCCAAGGCGGGGGATGAAGGCGCGTATTACCATGCCCTCAACGTCACGGTCCTGGCGTTGATCCTGGGCAAGGAAGCAAAACTGAACTCCGAGGAAATGCGTGCGTTGGGACTTGGCACCCTGTTGCACGATATCGGCAAGGAAAAGATACCGAGCCAGATTCTGCTCAACAAAGCACCCTGGACAAAAACCGAACAGAATTTCTACCAGCAGCATGTGGCGTATGGCCTGGACATGGCACAACGCTTGCCTGAAATATCCGCGGCTGCACTGGACGTCATTGCCAAGCACCACGAACTGCTCGATGGCAGCGGGTACCCAGGCAAACTAAAGGGTGAGCAGGTCGGACGCCTCGCGCGTATTGCCTGCATTGCCAATGCTTTTGATAACTACTGTAATCGTATCAATGTGGCGGAATCCCTGACGCCTGCCGAGGCCATTTCCTTTATGTTCAAGAAGGAGCAGGGAAAATACGATCCGGTGTTGATGCAATTATTTGTGCGCTGCATGGGGGTATATCCGCCCGGGAGCATTGTGCAGCTGAACAATGGCCAGATTGGTCTGATCATGAGTGTCAACCCGGGGCAACTCCTGCAACCCTCGCTTCTGGTTTACGATCCGGATGTTCCCAAGGAAGAAGCCTTATGGCTGGACATGTGCGAAGCACCCGGGCTCTCCGTGATGAAAGTCATGCATCCAGCAGAACTGGATGTGACTGTGCTTGCTTATCTCGATCCGCGTATGCGCGTCAGTTACTACACAGGAAATAGTCTTTCCAGTGATCAGGCGACTTGAGTAAGCCTGGAGGACGCCGTGGCGGAGACGAAGCGTTGATGCTTGAAGCCGCTGGCTGAATTCAGGTACATGTGGACGGCTAACAAAGTGCGGTAAATGTCGCTTATGTCGTGAGCCTCCCTTCACAAGCAGCGGGGTTTCACTGGCCGACCCCATACTCCGGTTATCGGAGTGGCATCCAGGAGGCAATCTGGCTATCGGAGGCTGTCTGGAACACAGTGTCTACCGTATCATGCGTGACGCGTTTCACGCATGTCGGTTCGGGCCATGCCCGCACCGGCTCCAGCATCTCCTGAAAATTCAGGTGATGCCTTGTGGCCACAGGACATAATGAACCAGCCTCATCAGAAAGCCAGCACTTCCCGCGCCCTTGTTCTCGGCGCGCTTGGTGTCGTTTTTGGCGATATCGGCACCAGCCCGCTTTACACTATGAAGGAGGTATTCGGCGGGCATCACCTGGCACTCAGCCAGGACAACGTACTGGGCATTCTCTCCCTGATTTTCTGGTCGCTGATGCTGGTGGTGTCCCTCAAGTATGTCAGCGTCATGATGCGGGCCGACAACAAGGGGGAGGGCGGCATTCTGGCCCTGCTCGCCCTGCTTCAGGGTCATGCTCCGCTCGGGTCGCGGGCGCGCTGGCTCATCATGTCGCTGGGCTTTCTCGGCGCGTCATTGT
>CAYGMS010000429.1:0-2285 GCA_964350905.1 uncultured Thiobacillus sp.
GTACTGTAAATATTTACAGTGTCAGGCAGAAATTGCGTTGCGAGCTGCTCAAAATCGGACAACAGAAATGCGGCTCGCAACGAGCGCTCATAGTCCAGCAGCAATTGGTGGGGGTCGCGGTCCTGATTCATGTAAGCGAAGAATATGACCGACTTCAGTGACTTGAGACGTCCAAAATCAGCGAGATAAATGGCACCACCCGGCTTCAGTATGCGTTTGATCTCTCGAAAGCAGCCTTCCAGGTGATTTAAAGTAGGCAGGTGATGAAGGGATACCGTACTCATCACACCGTCAATCGAGTGGTCCTCAAATTGCGCCAGTTTCGTGATATCACCTGTTTGAAAGCGCACATTGGAAATCCCGGCGTTCGCCACGTGCTCATGAGCATGCCTGAGCATTTCCTGTGACATGTCGACCCCGATAAAATCAATCTCGGGGTTGAGTTCGGCAATTTGTATCAGCTGATTTGCCGGACCGCATCCCAGATCAACCACCTGCTTGCATCCTTGAATGGCCTGGGAAGCACGTGCGGAATGGAACAGATAGGAGGCCGCCAAGGTGCTCTCACTGCGCCCGGTTTCAGAAAAAGCCGCCACCTGTTCCTCGTCAATCATGATGGCGTCGGGTTCGGGCTCGCGAGGCAATGTTTGCGGGCTGGTCAGTTCACGCAGAAAGGTGGGGAGCAATGCAGGGCGAGGTAGATTCATGGTCATTCCCTATGGCTAGGCTATACGTTGAACAATAACACCATGAAGTGCGAATACTAGCCGCTCCCAAGCCGGCAACTTAATCCCATGGCTTATCCGTGCTGTGATCTATCGCATGGATCAGAAGGAAAGCGGCCGGGGAGGAAAGCGGCCGGGGAGGTTTCACGATCAATAGCGGATGGATCGCGTCGAATGTTGTCGGGATTTTTTACACTCCGGCAGGTTCAATATTGTGCGGCGTGAGTTTGAAATGAAAATTATATTTATTAATCATTGGGTTGCAATTTGTGGCATGCCCTGTGCTAATTCACATGAGCGAGGCTTGTATTCGTGTTGATTGCTCACGTTGCAGCTTGTTTATTTGGTTTTCGGGTGCGGCGAACAAAGGGTGTCGATAATTTTTACACTTGTAGCCCGTCGAAAGGTGTTGGAGTAACTTGAAAATTCAAATTATCCTTTGTTATCAGCGTTTTGTTTGTTCTGGCATGGCTGTTGCTTAGGTTGTAACCATAGTCTTTGAATCTTTAAACCAGTATTTTGTAGAGGGGTAATCGAAATGAAAAAATCACTGATAGCAGCATCCTTGTTGCTGGCTGCCGGCAATGTCTCAGCTGACCCGTTTTATGTGGATATTGGCACCAACTGGGGTCCCGCAGGCGACCAGGTGTGCCCGACTTGTACTTCCATGAAGAACGAGTTCCTGTTCACTTATGAGTCAACCACCACCATTTTCGATACCGTTAATGACAATGCAATCGGCGCGGGCGATCTGCTCACAACTGATGGCGGCTTGGCGGTTGGCGGTTTGACGACCAACCAGATTACGGGCTTTTCCCCGAATCAGGTCTTTAGCTCAGACAGCAATAACGGTTATGGCACGAACTGGCTGATGAGCTTCTCGGTTACGGGCCTTAACGGTGTTGTGACGGGTGTGTCCGGTGGGGTTCCCCAGTTCACATATGGCCCTGGCTTGCTGGAACTGTTCATCACCTTTGATGGCACGACCTTCAACAACTTCATGGATATTGCCATTACCGGTGGTGGTGCCACGGGTGTAAGCACGGTTCTGTTTGGCAAGGCCGATTTCACCACGGTTGATGCTGGCTATAACAACATCCTCCATTCGGGTTCCACGACCTGTCTGGGTTCGGATAGCTTCTACGATATCTGGATGAACTGTGGTCCTACCGGGCTGGATATCCAGTTCCTGGCCAGTTTCGACACGAATATCTTCGTGAGTGACTTTACCTACAATGCAGGTCCGGATACCTTCACGCTGACATCGAACCATGATGGCAGCGCGACCTTCTCGGTTCCGGAGCCGGGCACCCTGGCACTTCTGGGTGGCTCCTTGATGCTGATGGGCTTGATGGGTCGCCGCAACAAGAAGGCTTGAATGGTCTGGAAGTTGTAGCAACTGTCTGAAAAAGGCACCCACGGGTGCCTTTTTCTATGGGTGCGCCCGGCAGGGCGCACTTACTTGGAGGTGAAAGTCCTCTACTCGCCCGACAAGGGGAAGAGTTAGCTGAACGGCAAGGGTGTCGCGGGCGACTGCGAATCTGGAGGAAGCCGAAAGCA
>CAYGMS010000430.1:0-2274 GCA_964350905.1 uncultured Thiobacillus sp.
GGGAACTGGACGCGCGCTTGTCCACTAATACAGCAACGCCCATTGCGCCAGACGCCGTATCAACCGGTATTCCTGCCGATACACTGCGCCAGCGGCCCGACGTGCGTGCCGCCGAGCGCAGGCTTGCGGCACAGACGGCGCGGCTCGGCGAGGCGGAGGCCGCGCGTTATCCGAGCTTCAAGCTGAGCGGTTCGCTGGGTCTGGAATCTCTGGTGCTGGGCAACCTGGTCGGCAGTAGCGCGGCAACCCATTCGCTGCTGGCCGGCATCACTGCGCCGATCTTCGACGCCGGTCGTATCCGCAGCAACATCGCGGTGCAGGATGCGCTGCTGGAGCAAAGCCGTCTCGGCTACCAGGCCGCCGTGCTGACGGCACTGGAAGAGGTTGAGAACGCACTGGTCAGCCTGGCCAACGCGCGCCAGCGCCAGGCGCAACTGGCGCGCGCCACCGACTCGGCCCGCTCGACCCTGGAGATTGCGCGGAACCGCTATGCAACGGGGCTGGCCGACTTCCAGACCGTGCTGGACAGCCAGCGCACGCTGCTTACCCTCGAAGATCAACTGGCCACCGGCACGGGCGAAACCAGCAACACCCAGATCCGGCTCTACAAGGCACTGGGCGGCGGTTGGACGCCCGACAGCGCATTCGGCGCCCCCATCACCACCACACAACACACCGACACGCCATGAACGACAAGAACACCGCCCCCCCCGCCGACCTGCAGACCCTGCTGGGCGAAGACCATCCGCCGCGCTGGTGGCAGCGCGGCACGCTCTGGCTCAGTCTCGGTGCGCTGCTGGTCGTGGCCGGCGGCGTCTACTATTGGCAGGCGCAAAGCGCCAGCAAGGCCGCACCTGCCTACGTGACCACCGAACTGCGCAAGGGAAGTATCACGCTCAGCGTGTCGGCCAACGGCACGCTGCAACCCACGCGCTCCGTGAACATCGGCAGCGAACTGTCGGGCACGGTCAAGCGCGTGCTGGTGGACGTGAACGACCATGTCAAGGCCGGCCAGGTGATGGTGGAGCTGGACGCGTCGAAGTTCAACGACCAGGTGATCCGATCGCGCGCCTCGCTGGCCGCCGCCCAGGCCCAGCTCGCGCAAAGCAAGGCCACCGTCGCCGAAACGCGCGCCAGCCTTGCGCGCCTGGAGGACGTCTTCAAGCTCTCGGGCGGCAAGGTGCCTTCGGCCACCGAACTCGACAGCGCGCGCGCCGCACTGGCCCGCGCCGAGGCCGCCGAGTCGAGCGCTGCCGCCAACGTGGGCGTGGCCAAGGCCACGCTCTCGACGGATGAAACCAACCTCTCCAAAGCCTCGATCCGCTCGCCCATCGACGGCGTGGTGCTCAGCCGCTCGGTCGACCCGGGCAACGCGGTGGCCGCCTCGCTGCAGGCCGTCACCCTGTTTGCCGTGGCCGAGGACCTGACCCAGTTGCAGCTCGAAGCCAGCGTGGACGAGGCCGACGTGGGCGCCGTGAAGGTGGGGCAGAAAGCCAGCTTCACCGTCAGCGCCTATCCCTCGCGCAGCTTCCCGGCCACGACCCGCCGCGTGGCCTTCGGCTCGACCACCACCAACAACGTGGTGACCTACGTGGCCACGCTCGACGTGGACAATAGCGACCTCAGCCTGCGCCCCGGCATGACGGCGGTGGCCACCATCGTGGCCACCGAGCGCGAGGGCGTGCTGCTCGTGCCCAACACGGCGCTACGCTTCTCGCCCACCGCAGCAGCCGGGGCGAGCAAGTCCTCCGGGAGCAGCAGCATCCTGTCCAAGATGATGCCGCGCCCGCCGCGCAGCAACACCAAGGTGGCCGGCACCGAGAGCAAGGCCCCGGGCACGCGCCAGATCTGGGTGCTACAAGGCGGCCAGCCGGTGGCCATGCAGGTGCAGACCGGCATCAGCGACGGCCGCATGACCGAGGTCAGCGGAGACCAGCTCACGCCCGGCATGGCCGTCATCACCGACCAGCGCAGCGCAGGCGCCGCGCCATGAATCCGGCGGCCGTTCGCCCCACGGGGCAGCCGGGACCCGTGCCGCTGATCCGTCTGCGCGGCATCACCAAGGTCTACGGCACTGGTGGCACGGCGTTCCAGGCGCTAAAAGGCGTGAATCTGGACATCGAGAAGGGTGACTTCGTGGCCATCATGGGCCCCAGCGGTTCGGGCAAGTCCACTGCCATGAACATGCTGGGCTGCCTGGACACGCCCACCACCGGCACCTATGAGTTCGAGGGTGTGCAGGTGCAATCGCTCAGTCGCGACGAGCGCGCCCGC
>CAYGMS010000431.1:0-2257 GCA_964350905.1 uncultured Thiobacillus sp.
GAATCATCACCACCTGCGCCAGGATGTAGAGCAGGGTCTGCACCGGCAGAAAATCCGCCAGCTTGAGCGAGGCGCCGAGCGCGCCCGCCAGGGCACCGAACATCGTATAGGACGACACCCGTCCCAGGTTGTAGGCCAAGTGCAGGCGGAACGGCGGCGCGCTGCCGTCGGCGCGGAAAGAAAACGCCGCGACAATGCCGCCGCACATGCCAACGCAATGCACGCCGCCCAAGAGTCCGGCGAGCAGGGCGGCAAGGAGGGAGAATTCAATCATTTTTTTATCCGCGAAGGACGCAAAGAGGCGCGAAGAAAAGCATTGAGAAGTTCATTGTGTGTTGATTAAGCGTCGCCATTCGCGTTTTCCGTGGGAACCGAAATTGATCAGCAGGCCTACAGGTAAATCTGCGGCCTTGAGGTAGTTGATGACCTGGGCTTCTTCCCGGCCGGTCAGCCTATCCATCGCCTTCAGTTCGACCAGCACCTTGTCGAAACACAGGAAGTCGCAGATATAGACTTTGCTCAGAGGCTGGCCCCTGTAATGAATCACCAGTTCGCGCTGCGCTTCGAAAGCAATTTCACGATATACAAGCTCCCGCTCCATCGCCTCCTGATAAACCGCCTCCAGAAACCCCGCCCCCAGCTCACGATGCACCTCGATCGCCGCCCCAACGATGGCGTAAACCTCCTCCCGAAACACGAGTTCATCCATTTCTTGTCCTTCCTTGTTTTTCCTTCGCGCCCCTTCGCGTCCTTCGCGGATAAAAAGGTTTTCAGGTTTTAAGCCGCCCCACCAGCCACACCAGCACCAGTACCGGCACCCCGATCAGAGCCGTTCCCGTGAAAAAGTTGGCCCAGCCATAGGCGTCGACAAACTCGCCGGAAAAGCCCGCGATGAACTTGGGCAGCAGCAGCATCACCGAAGTGAACAGCGCGTATTGCGTGGCCGAATACGCCTGGTTCACCAGGCTGGACAGATAGGCGACAAAGGCCGATGAGGCAATACCGGCCGACAGGTTATCGGCTGAAATGGTGAACACCAGTGCGCCGACATCATGCCCACGTCCGGCCAGCCACACGAACAGCAGATTGGTGGCAGCCGACAATACCGCGCCGAGAAACAGCGTGCGCATCACCCCGAGTCGCATCGTCAGCAAGCCGCCAAGTGCCGCGCCGACGATGGTCATGATCACACCGTAGACCTTGGATACGGTGGCGACCTCGTCCTTGGTGAAGCCCATTTCCTGATAGAAGGGGTTGCTCATCACCCCCATCACCACGTCCGAAATGCGGTAGACGGCGATCAGTGCCAGCATCAGTACTGCCTGCCATTTGTAGCGCTGAATGAAGTCGATGAAGGGCGACAGTACCGCGCTGTAGAACCAGGCTGTTGCCGTCAGAATCCAGCCGGACAGCCCCGCAGCGGCAAAGCGTTCCCGCGTGTGCGCTTCGCGCTCGGTGGTCACGCTGGAGATTTTCTTTTCCGGCTCGCGGATGATCAGCGTGGTCAGCATGCCGACCACCATCAGCGCCGCCATCACCGTATAGGCTACCTGCCAGGGACGGAAGTCGTAGGTCGCCTCACTGGGATCGACGCTCGCCGCGATCCACAACGCACCCGCGCCCGCTGTGATCATGGCGATGCGATAGCCGGCCTGATAGGTGGCCGCCATTGCCCCCTGCTTTTCGATTTCCACCGCCTCGATGCGGTAAGCATCGAGCGCGATGTCCTGCGTCGCCGAGGCAAACGCCACCGCCAGCGCGAAGAAAACCGTATGTGTCAGGTTCAGCACCGGGTCGGTATTCGCCATGCCGAGCAGGGCGGCGGCGATGCAGACCTGCGACAGCAGCAGCCACGCTCGCCGCTTGCCCAGCCGCGCGGTCAGAAACGGCAATGGCAGCCGGTCCACCAGCGGCGACCACAAAAACTTGAAGCCATACGCCAGTCCCACCCAACTCAGATGGCCGATGGTTGCGCGCGCGATGCCGGCTTCGGACAGCCAGAACGACAGCGTGCCCAGCACCAGCAGCAGCGGCAGCCCGGCGGAAAAGCCGAGGAACAGCATGCCGACGACGCGTGGGTGGGTGTAGACCGCCAAGGCGGCAAGCCAGGGGTGGCTTGTAGTAAGGGGAGGCATAAGTTTGTTTGACTTTAAGTAAACAAGTTGTTTATATTGGCTGCAAGTGGATTGGGACTACCCGATCAGCGCTGGGCTTCTGGGACTACCCGGGGGCCCTTCGACTTTTCACAAGCCGCTAC
>CAYGMS010000432.1:0-2255 GCA_964350905.1 uncultured Thiobacillus sp.
CTGCACCTGAATCGTATAAGAAACGGGGGAATATGCACTCGAATATTCCCCTATTGAAGCAATAACCCCTGCTTTCTTTGTACGAGTAATGGCATCACACCCAAATACCATTTTGAAACGAGAGTCTTGTATAGTAAAGCTGATCTTTGGAGCAGCAATGGTGCCTACATTGACACGAAAGTTGCCTACATTATTTATAGCATTTTGTAATGTAGAGGCGACACCACTTATTGTTAATCCGCTTTCAATAGCAATCTTATCGAAGAAGTCGTACAAATACCCCTGTTCTGCTTGATTAGTAGAAACAGCAGGCACAGCCATAATTAGTAATGCTTGCTCTACCCCATCAATATCCGGGTTGTCATGGATCTGGTCAATCATATCTGCGTAATCAATGCCCAAATACTTGGCCATTCTCTTTGAGGTCTTGTATCCATCAGAAGTAGGATCACTTGCTGCAGAAGTTTTGTTGTACCTGTAGTACCCAATAGGAAAGAAGCTACCTAATTCTGCATCATGTTCTGTGTCAAATAAGGCATCCAGGACAGGTAGGGTACCTGCACCATGTTTGTATATCCAGTACCCATCATTTACACCATTCAAGTACTTCACCTGAAAGTAATCATCATCCTCCTCTCCAACTACAAGAGTTGGAAAAGGAATACTCAGATAATCGGTAAGCAACACTGTTTGAGGTACCGTAACACCATCAATAACTATATTGTTGGTCTCTTGCCATACATAGGAAACCAGTACGGAATCTGCTGTAGCAAGAGGAGCCAAAACATAAGGTGAATGTGTTGCCAAAGCACCCAGTGACGTTGTACGTTCAGGGGTATATCCTGCAGTAGGAGGAGTGCCCCACTGTTCCAAACCATTTACACCCAAGACATCATAAGAAGCCTGGGTGAGCACCACTCGCATATCCTTGAGATACACAGGAGTACCTTTAGCTGTACTAAGTACCCCTAGCGTATTGGTAGAGGATGTGTAACCTTGATCGGTTACCAGTGACAACCAGCCCATGTGCAGGTTATTCAATGGACCAAAATGATAGTAGACGATAGTAGCTGCTGGATTAATCAGTGTTTCGATAGCAGACTCAACAGCTACTTTGCCAGTATCAGAAAGTAAGGTGCTTTTGGAAGGTAAGCCATATGTGTATTTGTTTTTAGCATAGGCATACATGTTATGTGCCTTGACACCAATACACCCTATCAGGCCTTCAAGTACGTTCTCTACTAGTTGATTGTCATTCTGGTAAATGGAAGTGATGACACCTTGTTTGATGGCATCAGGAATAAGGTGATCCTCAACGATACGAGAAACCGTAGCATTGACGCTGTGTACCTTCTTGGTATTAAAAAATCCCACAGCATCTCCTTATACAAAAAAGAGGGAGCAAAGCCCCCTCTGAATACCAAATAACAAAGGGTATTAAGCCCCTACACCAGCCAGCATCTTATCAATAGCCAGACCAATGTGAGTATCGCTTAGTTTATTGGTAGCGTCAGCTACTACACCTTCATCAGTCGTCCTGCGTACTGCCCAAGTATCTGCCATCAGTTTAGCAACTTTCTGCTCAGCATCTCGAGCGAAGCCTGCAGTCTGTGCACCATACAGTGCCTTCTGTTTGCCAATCACACTATTGTCATCCACACCCAAAGCGACGGTCTGGGCTTGTTCTGTCACGGTCTTCTGTGTCAGCAAGGCAATTTCAGCAGCAGACTTCTGCGTGCTCGATACAGTCAGATCAAACTCAGCTTCAAGCTTGCACTTCTGTGCAAACAGAACCTGTCCCTGCAAGGGGATGTTGAGACCTTCGGCAACAGCATTGGCGGTTTGAGCTTGCAGCAATGCAATCTCATGGGGAATTTTGAGGACGGTCTGTTGAAGGATCGCCAGTTCAGCATTTGCTTTTTGTACTTGCACTTGAGTCAGCAGGATTTGCTGCTCAATGAGCTGTGATTCGAGGGAAAGCTTGTCACGGTTCAGCAGGAATTCCACTGACGCACGCATGACAGATTCAAGCGAGCCCAAATAAACAGTTGCGTATTCCGAACCTTTGATACGGCCCTTCCCAAACTCAGCCTCAAGATGTGCCTTGTTGGCACTCATCAAGACATCGAATACACCCGTACCAGCTAAAGTAGCTTGGGTCAGGTCCGCAGTAACAAGGGCAGGTAATGGCATGTTTATTTAGGCTCTATTGGTTTAATCGACAGACTTGGACATCGCTTGACGCTGAGCCAGGT
>CAYGMS010000433.1:0-2255 GCA_964350905.1 uncultured Thiobacillus sp.
ACGCGCCCTACCGCGTCTACAACATCGGCAACCATACCCCGGTGCAGCTGATGGACTTCATCGGCACGATTGAAAAGGCATTGGGCCAGGAAGCGAAGAAAAACTTCCTGCCCATGCAGGACGGCGACGTGCAGGCGACCTACGCGGATATCGACGAACTGGTTCGCGACACCGGCTTCAAGCCGGAGACGACGCTGGAGTATGGGATCGGGAAATGGGTGGAGTGGTATCGTGGGTATACATCTCAGGGGGTGGGGCGGTAATCGGATCAAGCCCCAATATGCTGTCATGTAGCGAAGGAAGACTGTGCAAGGCATCGTAGTCACGTTTTCACTGGACCTAATGGCCATTCCCTGCCTCTTCCCGGCCAAAGGAGACGATGCAGCGCTAACGCTTACGGCGAAGTTAAATGACCTGCCGATAGCCGTCCGGCTAACCTCAGAACAGTCGCCAGCTAGGGCGAAGGCAGACGGAAGCGACCGACGCTTCTACTTCAACAAGGTTTCGATTTCAATAACCAAGAATAATGAAAATCTTGCCAACAGTGACTTCATCGAAGGCCGTGCACGATTCCTTCTCATGGAGTTTCAGCACACGGTCGTAGAAGTGCTGAATCGCCTTATCCGTTTCTTCAAGTATGAAAAGCGACACCCAAATCTTCGTCCCCTCTATTTCTCTGATTTTCTGAGCCAGGAGCAACAGTTCTGCAATCCGACATGGCAAACACTTGACGGTCAAGCCCTAACTGTCAGCGCTACCCCTCTCACGTCAGGAATAATAACCATACCGGGACTCGGCCTGCTACGCGACGACCTGTTCGGAATACAGGCGTTCACAGCAGACGAAGCACCAAAGTTGGAGCAGTATCTTTCAAGTACCAACCACATTATTAGTTTGAGTGAGCAGCTTCTCTCTGATGCCCAAAGCGCTGCGCTGGCAAATAATGTGCGGCGTGCTGTGCTTGAGCTTGCGATAGCTATCGAAGTCTTCGTCAAGAGTGCGTTCTTCAACCAAGAGAAGGCAGTAGAGTCTGTCTTTGAGTACCTCATGGACAAGGTGCGTGAGACCGTCAAAGTTACAGAGTTGCTGGACAGCGCTTCACTGAAGGTTTTCGGAGAAAGCTTCAAAACTGCGTCCAGAGAGTCCTACCGGCACCTCGACCACGTCTTCCGTTGTCGCAACCAGGTCGCACACAAAGGCGAGCCTCGGTATCGCGACGACTCAGGTGCATGGCATGAAGCTGACCAAGAACTCCTTCTGAAATGGTGGGAGGCGGCAATCGAAATGTTTGCATGGCTCCAAAACAGGATTGAAGCCGCGAAGGAAAATAGGGGCAGACACTGAGGTCTCCCCACGAGTCAAGCCGCCATGGTGCAATTGATTGCCGAACAAATACGGGCACGGGGTCTTGCAATAACACATGCGCAACGCCCTATTTACGCAGCCGCCGCCAGCGGCTGGATCGCCGCCAGATTCTCGGCCAGCGCTTCCCGCGTGAGCGCCAGATCGTAGTGCGCCTGCAGGTTCAGCCAAAACTCGGCTTCCATGCCGAAGTAAACACCCAGGCGGGCGGCGGTATCGGCGGTGATGCTGCGCTTGCCGGCGACGATTTCACCGATGCGGCGCTGCGGCACGCCAATTTCCTTGGCCAGCCGGTACTGGGTGACGCTCAGCGGCTTGAGAAATTCTTCCAGCAAGATTTCGCCGGGGGTGGCGAGTGGAATTTGACGTTTTGCCATGATGACTCCTGGTGAGTGAGTTAGTGATAATCAACGATTTCGACGTCCCACGCTGCCCCGCCCTTCCAGACAAAACACACGCGCCACTGGTCGTTTACGCGGATGCTCCATTGGCCTTTGCGATCACCCTTGAGCGCTTCGAGCCGGTTTTGCGGCGGAATGCGCAAGGACTCCAGGCGTTCAACGGCATGTAGCATCTGCAATTTGCGAATCGCCACGCTTGCGATATTGGCAAACCGCGGGGAGCGCTTCCCCTCGAACAGCGCCTGTGTTTCGCGACACTTGAATCGCTTGATCATGCCGCAACACTAACGTCTTGCGTTAGTAGTGTCAAGCGATCTTCCTGGTGACATACGGTGCGGTTTCTAACGTACATTGAGCTGTCCGGATTCGAATTTTTATAGGCCAAGATGAACCCCTCTCCTGTCAAAACCTACCTGCCCTGGGTCGTGGCCGTGGCGCTGTTCATGGAGGGGCTCGACACCACCATCGTCAACACGGCGGTGCCGGCGATCG
>CAYGMS010000434.1:0-2254 GCA_964350905.1 uncultured Thiobacillus sp.
TCACGCTCGGAGACTGAATAAGCCAGTTTACGTACCATTTTGCGGACCGGTTAGTTGAATGGAAGCGCAGCGTAAAGTGCACTGGGATACCGATCGGGTTGATGCGGCGTCGGCATGGAAAGGCATCAAGTCACCCCCCCAGGCTTGTGGCAAAAACCGAGCCCTCAACCCGTGCTCCAGGCACGAGGACGCCGCATGCCAGCAATCTTGCAGGCCTGTTTGACGTAGCCATAAGGAAACAGCACGAACAGGTACTTTTGCGCATCCCGGCCCATTCGCTCGGCCAGATGCTTGATGACAAAGCGAGCATCGGCCGCAACCTGGTGCTCCTCGTAGAAATCGCGCATGAAACGCACGACATCCCAATGGTCGTCGTTCAGCTCAATGTTTTCATCCTGGGCCAAGGCTATGGCCACTTCCTCGTTCCAGTCGGCGGGGTCGACCAGATAACCCTCACTATCGCGCTCGGGCATCAGGGTTGCAAAGTCGGTTGCTTGTTCCATGACGGGCTCCTCAGAATGTCGATGAGCCTAGTTTAGGGATCTCTTATATATTGATCCAACGATTAATTTTGGAGTCTAATATCGAAAAACCCGATAGATAACTGAGCTGAACCGCATTATGGATACCGAACTCGCCCGCACCTTCCTGATGGTGGCCACCACCGGCAACTTTGTCGCTGCCGCCAGCCGCCTGCATGTGACGCAGTCGACGGTAAGCGCGCGCATCAACACGCTGGAAACCTCGCTTGGCGCGCGTCTGTTCCAGCGCGGACGCAACGGTGCGGAACTGACGCCTTCCGGCAAGCGCTTCCTGCGTCACGCCAAGAACCTGGTGCGCACGGTCGAGCAGGCGCGTCACGATGTCGGCCTGCCGCAAGGGTTTCGCGACGTGCTGACACTGAGCGGGCGCACCGCATTGTGGGAAAAATTCCTGCCGCACTGGATAGCCTGGATGCGCGAGGCGGCGCCCGATGTGTCACTGCGTCTGGATATCGGCTTCGAGCCTGACATCATGCAGGGCCTGATCGAAGGTGCGGTGGACATCGGCGTGATGTATACGCCCACATCACGCCCCGGGCTGATGGTGGAACCGCTGTTCGACGAAACCCTGCTGCTGGTCACCAGCGATCTCAAGCGCGGCTGGCCGGATGAAGGCTACATTCACATCGACTGGGGGCCGGAGTTCAATGCCCAGTTCAGCGAACATCACGCCGAAATGGGACCGCCCGCACTGGTTGCCAATATCGGCTGGCTGGGCGTGCAGCAACTGCTGACCTACGGTGGCAGCGGCTATTTTCCGCAACGCCTGGTGCGGCACTATATCCAGGCCGGGCAGTTGTGGCGCGTGCCGGACACGCCGCAATTCAAACTGCCTGCCTACATGGTGTATCCGCGCGACAGTGACAATGCCACGCTGAAACAGGCCATCGGTGGCCTGCGGCAATTGGCGCTTGAGGAACAAGCACGCAGCGAATAATCAGTTCGGCTTTTGGGCGACCAGATCGATCAGCGCCGACATGCCATGGTGGTGGCTGCCCTCGCTGATGAAAGATTCGTGTTCGCGCAGATGCCTGATCGTCCAGTCACCGAACCACTCACGCAATAGCTCGGCAGTGTACATATTGGCAGCGTTGCCCGGGCCGCCGGTCGCAAACTCGACCTGCTTCGGCGTATAGCCCTGCAGGATCAACAGGCCGCCTGGTTTCAGCGCGCGCCGAATGCCGGCAATGATGCGCTCGCGCTCGGGCGGCGGGGCAAACTGGATGAAGATGGCAACGATGAGGTCATAGGCATTTTCCGGCCAGTCCCACGCCAGCACATCAAGTTGTTCGAAGTTCAATGACACACTGCGCTCGGCCGCCAGTTTGTGGGCCTTCTTCAGTGCAATCGGCGACACGTCGACCGCATGCACCTGCACCCCCCGCTCGGCCAGCCACACGCCGTTGCGCCCTTCGCCATCGGCGATGGCCAGCGCATGCATGCCTGGGCGAATCAACTCAGCCTGGCTGGCCAGAAACACGTTCGGCGCCGTGCCGAAAATGTAGTCATCCGTAGCGTAACGCTCGTCCCAGAACGGGCTGCTCATGCTTATTTGACGTGGGCGGAAAGCAGTTTTTCGAGTTGTGCCGCTGGCACCATGCCGGGGACGCGCTGACCATCGGCAAAGATGAGCGTGGGGGTGCCGGATATTTTGAGTTTCCCTGCAAGCGCAATGGTCTCATCGACCGGATTGGCGCACTTGCCATCATTGC
>CAYGMS010000435.1:0-2250 GCA_964350905.1 uncultured Thiobacillus sp.
CAAGCTGGCGGATTTTCTGCCGGTGCAGACCCTGCTCTACATCCTGGCGCAGGTCGTGATGATCCTGCTCGGTCTCTATCTGGCCGGATTTTCGCGCTGGGTGCTGGTTTTTGAACGTGCGGGCGGGGGCCTGTGGAAACGCGTCAAACCGCTGTTCCAGAAGCTGCTGCCGGTGAGGTCGCTGCCGCAGGCCGTGCTGGCGGGGATGGCCTGGGGCTGGCTGCCGTGCGGGCTGGTGTATTCGATCCTGGTGTCGGCACTGGCGGCGGGCAGCCCCGCCTCGGGCGCGGCGCTGATGCTGGCGTTCGGTCTCGGCACCTTGCCGAACCTGCTGGGAATGGGCCTGTTCGCCCGCCAGATCCAGCCCTTCATGCAGCAGCTGTGGGTGCGCCGCGTGGCGGGGCTGACGGTGGCAGGTTTTGGCGTGTGGGGGCTGCTGACGCTGGCTTATTCTGTGTTCTCGAAAACCTGATAACGGGTTTTGCCGACGCGCAATTCATCCCAGCGCACCGGCTGGGCGGCGTAGGCACCGGTCGCCAATTCGGCACGGACACTCTCGGGGCTGCCTCCCCCGCTCACCACCAGGCGACCCGTTTGTCGCCACTGCTGGCTAGTTTTTGTATAAACAGCAGACCGGTAGGTATCCCCCTGCCACAACACGACTTCGTCCTGACCATCATGATTGAGATCGATCAGCAGCACCGTGCAGCGCTGACGGGTTTGATGACGCGCAAAACAGCTTTGCTTGCGTTGCCAGGATTCCCATTTCCCCAGATCCTGCCTGAGAAAATCGGTGAAGCCTGCGGGCAAAGCCTTTTCGGGAGGGTAGACATCGACACGCTCGGCCAAGACCGCAACCAGTTCATCCGGTTCATTGAACGCGTTGTCCCGGTAGCGATTGGCATTGTTGACCGCGTCCTCGGCTCGCAACGCCAGCTTGCTCGGCTTGCCATCCGGACCACGCTGACGCCGTAGCTCGACCAACGCGTCGTAACCCGCACGTTCCTGCCGTGTCAGCGCCCGCACGTCGAAATCGTCCGCCTGCACCTGTCCCGACTGCAAACGCGCCATCTGGCTGGCAGTGGCCAGGCGGTTGGCGTCGAGCACAGGTGACAGCAGCAGGATGATGCCTGCACTCATGATGAGTGAGGCCACGATATTGGCGGGGGCGATAGCGGGCATCCAGCGTGATGGCGCCCCGGGCCGCAACGACAACGTGTAGCCCACGCCATAAGCCAGCGCGACCACGACCGTCAGCGCGCCCCAGATCCGATCCGGTGTGAGGCCATATTGCTGGATGCGCAAGATCAGCGCCCACGCTGCCAACCCAACGACCGCAAGCAACGCCGGCGCGGCAAACGGCAGCACACGGCGGAGGATGCGGTGCAGCGGCGGCTCGTTTTGCCCGTCCTGAAAAGCCGAGTTGAAAAAGGTGATCCAGAACGCCGCAAACCACAACAGGAAAAATGCCGACAGGCCGCGCTCGAACAATTTACCCACGCCCGCGAAGCTGGTGAGCACGAATGCCACGCCAATCAGACTGGCCAATGGCAGCAGCCACACGGTGAGCGTCAGCCAGTGGTTACGCAGGGTGACCGTGAACGCGGCGCGGCGCAAACCGGTGCGCAGGCCCAGTGCAATCGACAGGGTGGTGACGGGAATGGCGAACCAGGCTTTCTCGATCGTCTCTTTCGGCCACTCCACCCCGATCAGGTGAAACAGCTGCGCGCCCAGGCTCAGCACCGCCCAGAACAGCCCGGTGAGGGCGCCCGCCTGTATGGTCACGACCGCATTGCGCCAGGCGTGTTCAAACAGGCGTGGATAGTGCCAGCCGCCGAGCGTGGCGCCTGAGGTCCCGCGTGCCCAGCCAGAGGTCAGCGGAACCAGCATGAAAACCAGCAAAGCCAGGCCGAGAAAAGCAGACGCCGGCGCCAGCTGTAAGCGTGCCGCATCCGGCAGCGGAAACGCCATTGCGCCCTGATACGCGCCCAGACCAAAAACCAGCACGCTCACGCCCAGCAGCAGGCGGCGTAACACGCGGCGATTCAAGGTATCGCCCCCCCAGTACGCCACAAAAGGCAGCAGCAACGCACTCAACAATACGGCGTTGAACAGCCAGCCCCACTCCAGCGGCCACAATTTGTCCTGATGGCTTTTGTATAGCGCATAGAGCACGACGCCCTGCACAAGACCCAGCCAGGTTGGGAAACGGTGGGCAGGGGATTCGCTCATGATTTGGGGCATAAAAAA
>CAYGMS010000436.1:0-2249 GCA_964350905.1 uncultured Thiobacillus sp.
CTTCCAAGTTGGGCAACTTCCATCCACAGCAAATAATCCTCTCCGATACGGAGATCACAGTCGAAGCCGCCGACCTGTTGGATGACAGAAAGTCTGGTAAGGCAAGCATGTATTGGCCAGCGGCAACCGCCCAGAAGAGACTCGGTCTTTTTTGGACCCTCGTATACGGGTGGGATGAATGGCTTATCACGTCCGTTAGGTAGCCCCAGATTTTGCCAGCCGCAGTAAGCCAGTACCGCGTCAGGTTGGGTATTAAACACGGCCAGAATTTTTTCCAGGAAAGAGGCGTCCCAAGTGTCGTCGGCATCGAGAAATGCTACGTAGCGACCACGTGCGGATGCCAGTCCGGCATTGCGCGCTGCGCTCACGCCATGGTTAGACTGGGTAAACACGCGAATACGTGGATCGGTATGGGTTCGCAGCAAGGCCAGCGTTTCGTCGCTTGACCCGTCATCGATTGCGATCAGCTCCCAATCCTGGAACGTTTGCGCCAGAACGCTTCCAGTGCTTGCTGATAGATGCTGCACAGCGTTGTAGCAAGGCATGATGATCGAAATGGCTGGCATCATGAGAGGGCGCCTGGACGGATTTCAATCGCCGCAATCGGAAGGGCATATTGTCGTGGCGTCTTACTGGTTAGGGAGGTAGGTTGCACGATAGCAGGCTGCTGCGGCAACCTCGACGCAACGTATGTTCGATGCGTTGCAGAGGGCGCGGCTTTGAATTTTGTAAGCTCCTGCATCAGTTGGTCATCGCTTTCGTCCACAGGACACATGCTTGAACGTATGTGAGCTGATTTTTCCCCTACCGCATACTTGCATGCCCCGCAGTTCAGCCGCGTTCAGTAACTGGCCTGCGGGGCGATCATCCGCAGGCCAATTTTTTGCTAGGGGGCCAACGAGTTCACCCATGGCCAGAGTGGCATAATCTTCGGTTGCCAGAAAATTGAGCTGGTCGCGAAACTGCTGTATGGGCAAGGCCCAAGGATAGCCGGACCTGGTTTTGCTAGGGGAGACAGCGTGGTACATGGGCATGTCAGGGCCTTGCTGGTCGATGGTCCTGTATAGGTGGCGCGAGAGGGGATCGATCCAAGTCATACGAGAACCTTAGCGAGTTTGAGCCGAATTTTCCAACGTTCGCGCTCGGTGCTCAACGAACGGAAGGGCAGAAAAAGAAAAGACAATATGTAAATAGCGCCACCCGTCATTCCCATCAATGCTATATAGGCGAAATCATTTTCTATGATCGATATGGGCATTGCGCTGTGGGCGCTGAATAGAACCAGCGCGAGCAGGGCATTGAGGGCTGCAGCGGGTACGATCGCCTTGAAAAAGCCCGATAGTTTCGCATTAAGGCAGCGTGTTGCCAGCCAGTAAAGATGAAACGCTGAATAAACAGCAACACCTGCGATGGCCCAAGCCACACCTTCGATGCCGAAAGGCAGCGCGATGATGATGCCGAGGGCGGTGATAATCAGGGTTGCAATCTGAACAGGTAGTTCACGATCAAGCCAGTTCTGTGCGGCGAGGACAGCACCGGACAAATTATCCATCAACCAAAATGGCCAGGCGAATGCCAGAATCATCAAGGGTCCCGCAGTCGCAACCCATTTTTCGCCATACACGCCACGTATCAAGGGCTCGGCCAGCCACAGTAGACCGATGTAAAAAGGGGTCGCATACACGGCCACCAGCGCGATGCTGCGAAAGAAGAGGTAGCGGCATTTATCGAGATTGTCCTGTTCGGCAGCCATCGCACGAAACAGGACCTGGTAGACCGACCCTGTGATGAAGGCGTGCGGCATTCTGGCTAGGCTTTCGCCTTTATTGTAGAGGCCGACATTGGCGGGTCCGAGGGTGCGCGACAGGATAAAAATGCTGGCCTGATCGCGCAGATAGCAGACGATATCGTTGGCTGACACTAGGATGCCGTAGCGGGCAATGTCGCGCCCGCGCCGGAATTCCAACGAGAACCCTGGGCGCCAGCGGGCTAGCGGGATGAGTGCGGCGGCGCTGTAGGCCGAGCCGGCGATGCCTCCCCATATCAGGCTCCAGACGCCGTAGCCTTGCCAGGCCATGAGGATACTGATGGAACTGGAGACGAGCAGTGACGTGATGCCGACGACGGTTTGCGCTTTGTATCGCATCTGCCGATATAGCATGCTGGCCGGTAGGTTGACGAGCGGGCGGAAGATGAAGGACAGGGCAGATACGCGTAACAGGTCGGTGTACAGTGGGGTGTCGTACCAT
>CAYGMS010000437.1:0-2245 GCA_964350905.1 uncultured Thiobacillus sp.
TGATTGAATTTGGCGACAGCGGCATCAAACTGGAGTTGCGGGTGTGGATCCAGGACCCCGAGTCCGGGTTGGCAAGTGTGCGCTCGGATATCAACCTGGCAATCTGGCGCGCCTTCAAGGCCGCCGGCATCGTCATTCCCTATCCGCAGCGTGACCTGCATATTCGCAGCGGGCTGGAGACATTGAAGCCCTAGCGGGGGGCGACGAAACCGGCAGCGATCGGCTACGATTCGGCCCTTTATCTTCGATCACAGCAAGCCATGTCACGCTTCGCCCCATCGGTATTACGTACCCTGCTGGAAGAGCATCCGTCGATCCTGACGGATGCTCCCGATCTGGCCGCGATCTCGCAAGACGAGCTGATCGGACTGTACGACCGCCTGTACCCGCTGGTGGAACAAAAGATGTGGGCGGTTCCCTCGCCGGCCTTCGAAACATGGCTGGCGGTGTATCAGTCGCTGTTTCGCGAACAACAAGGCCTGATTGAGCAGGACGGACAAGCCTTGCAACACCACTTTCTGATCGGCATTCCGGTCGCCGACCGGCCGGCGCATGTGCGTGCGTGCCTGGAAAGCATCGACCAGCAGTGCCGGCTGTATGGCTATGGCGGGCGGGATGCGGACGGACGCAGCGCCAAAGTCACGGTGGTCGTCGCCGAAGACAGCCGCGAGCCGAAGCACATCGATGCGCATCGGGCGCTGGTCGAGGAGTATCGCGGCAAGGGCCTGCAGGTCGTGCATTTCGATCTGCCGGAGCAATACCAGTTGTTGCAGGCCATTCCCGAGGCCGAGCGACGGCAGGTCGAGCGGCTGCTGACGACCCAGCCGGCGGAGCGCTTTTATCAGAAAGGGCAGGCGGCGAACCGCAACCTCTGCTATCTGAAGCTGCGGCAACTCACGCAGGACCGGCGCCGGTCGCTCTACTACCTGGTGGACAGCGATCAGTCCTTCCTGGTCAATCGCCAGACCGCCGCGGGCGAGCAGCAGGTAGCGGCGCTCAACTATTTTTATTACATCGACCGCATTTTCCGGACAGCAGATATTCGCATGCTGACCGGCAAGCTGGTGGGCGATCCGCCGGTGTCGCCGGCGGTGATGGCGGCGAATTTCCTCGATGACGTGGCTGCGTTTTTAGGACGGATAGCGGCGCACGACCCGCATGGCGCGTGCAGCTTCCATGCAGAGGCGACACCACTGCCGGCCGATGCGGCGTATCACGACATGGCGAAGCTGTTCGGATTCGATGCGCAGGCCGATCACTACGACTACCGCTGCCCGCTCACCGGCGCACACGATCACACTGCATGCCTGGAACGCTTCGCCGACCGCCTGCACGCCTTTTTCTTCGGCGAGCACCTGACGCGCAAGACCGGATTCCATTACACCGGCTCGTTCATGGATCTCGCGCCCGCGCGGACGATTTATCCCGGCAACTACATTGTCGATTTCGACGGCCTCAAGTACATCATCCCGTTCGGCCATCTGCGCCTGCGCATGTCCGGCCCCACGGCGGGCCGGCTGATTCAGGCCGAGATCGGTGCGCGCTTCGCGTCGGCCAATCTGCCGATGCTGCACGGGCGCACCACAACCGCTGACATGCAGGCCGAGTTTCGGCCCGGTGTGGAACGCCAGTCCGACGCCGCCATCGACATTTCGGACGAATTCGAGCGCCAGTTTTTCGGCGATCTGATGCTGTTTTCCGTCGTCGCGTGGCTGAAGGAAAACGAGCTGTCGGAGCTGACCGAAAGGGCGCGGCTGCAGCCGGTGATCGACCGGGTTGAGGCCGAATTGCTTGAGTTGTATGCAACCAAGCATCGTGCCGTGAACGCGCGCATCGCCGAACTGGAACGCTGGCTCGCATCGCCGCCTCGCAACTGGCAGGACACGCCTGCGCTGGACAAGCTGGCCATGTTCCTGCGCAACATGCGCTCGAACTTTGGTGATGCGTCACCCGCCTGGCGGCAGATTCAGAGCCAGACACACCGTGACGCCCGCAAGCAGCAGATCGTCGATGCCCTGGCGAACTATCGTGGCGAGCGTGCGGCGTGGGACGCCCTGATTACGCGTTGAGCGCGTGGGCGGCGAGCTGCTGGCGACAGGTTTGGTAGGCCTGCATGGCCTGCTCTAGCAAAGCTGGGTCCAGTGCGATATCGGGGTGGCGGTCTGCTGCCTGATGGATGACATGCCCGGCGGCGATGGCGGGCGAGGAGTCGCCTGTGCCGGCCACGCCGGTCTGCGAAAACAGC
>CAYGMS010000438.1:0-2238 GCA_964350905.1 uncultured Thiobacillus sp.
TGTTCCTCGACAAACCCTACCCGCTGTCCGCACATGTCCTCGCAGACTCTTTGCTTCTGCATATTTCCAAGACCGTGGTGTATGAGGAAATTGCGCGCGACCCGGCTTTCTGCCGGAAAATGCTGGCCGGCCTCAGCATGCGCCTGCACGGCCTGGTGCAAGACGTGGAGTCCTATTCCCTGCATTCGAGTACACAACGGGTCATCGGCTACCTGCTCCAGCACGAAACAGCCAACCCGGTGGCTGGGAAAGCGCCACATATCCGCCTGACCGCCAGCAAAACCATCATCGCCTCGCGTCTCAACATCACGCCGGAAACGTTCTCGCGCATCCTCCACGATTTAAGCGCTACCGGCTTGATCAGTGTGGAAGGCAAGGACATCACCATTCAGGACATCGAAAAGCTACGAAATTACGGTTAGCGGCTTGTCAGAACATCCGGTTCGGCTGTTTTTCAATCCCTTCACCATTCTGCCAGTGAATACGCCCGGACGCGCTAGTGGCTGGTTCCAGCCGAGCGCGTGATCTTGTTATAGACGTTGTATTTTCCCACCGGCTTGTTCATCGGCAGCCGTTTGACTTCCTTCAACGTGACCGCGTCATACACGATCAGCGCACCATCGGTCTCCAGCACGCTGGCCAAGGCGTAGCGACCATCACGTGTGAATTCAATATGGGCCAGCGTGCGCCCAGGCTCGCGCACTTGCGCCACCACCTGCAGAGTGGACTTGTCGATCACGGTCAGCGTGTCCTTGCCACTCGGGCTCATCATCGAGTCAACCCAGGCAAAGCGTGAGTTCTCGTGGCTGCGCATGAAGAAACCGGGGCCGGGTGTCTTGATCTGCTTGATGGTTTTCCAGTCCTTCATGTCGATGATACTGACCAGGCCCTCCTTGAGATTAGGCGTCGCCATGACCGACCGGCCCTGATACGTCCAGGTGATGCCGGAGCCCAGATGCGGCATGCCGGGAATATCCAGATCGGCGATCTTGCGCCGCACGTCGAGATTCACGACCTGCCCCTTGCCCGTTTCACCGTTGCTGCCGCGGCTGGCGCCCATGACTTCACTGTAGTCCTGGGTAAAGAAAAAATCGTCGAGGTAATCGTCTAGCATCGAGCGCCGTGGATTCAGAAAACCCGGAATGAAGTCGCCTTCGTGATACTTGAAATCATGAACCATGCCTAGGGCGATATCCGGTGCTCTCGGGTCGTAGCTGACCTCCCATACCTCTTTTACGTCTTTGAGCGCCGCGACAAAACTGCTACGCGGCTCCGCCGTGTAGACCGCCGATACCCGCGAGGTTTGTTTGCCCTCCTTGTCCCCTACCGACAGGGTCTTGAGCAGGTTGAGATCGGAATCGAGAATCACCAGGGTATGCGGCAGGTAGTTCGCCACCGCCACGTACTTGCCATCGCCCGAAACGGCCGCGTTACGCGTATTGATGCCGGCGCGGACTTCAGCCACCGTCTTCAGGTTCCAGATATCAAACTTGGAAATCCAGCCGTCACGCGAGGCGAAGAACACATAGCGCCCGTCCGGCGTGAACTTCGGCCCGCCATGCAAGGCAAACCGGGAAGTAAAACGGTGAATCGGCTCCAGTTTGTCGCCGTCAAGAATGGTGACATGGTGGTCACCGCCTTCCACCACCACAAACAGGTTCAGCGGATCGGCGGAGAAGTTGGGCTTATCCGGGAGTGAACCCGGCGCAAAATGCACGATACGCGAGGCACGGATCTCGGTGTCGCCCCATTTCGGGCCGGGGACCACCGGGGTCATGATCCAGTCAACAAGCTGCTGGATTTCGTCAGGTTTGAGAATGTCCCGAAACGCGGGCATCTGCACGGCAGGCCGGCTGTCCCGGATCACCGCGACCGCTTCGCTTCGCTTCAGGCGTGCAAGATTCTCCGGCAGCAGCGCCGGTCCCATCAGCCCCAGGCGGTCGGCGCCGTGACAGCTTGCGCAGTGCTGGGTATAGAGCTGGCGTGTCCCCTCCTCCGCTCCAGCCTGGGCAGGCGGCAACAAGGCGACCAGCAAAAGCGGCAAGACAAACGGGCGAAGCAGCCACGCGGCACTTCCTGGTTTTTTTATGCCCAACACATCCCTGCTGCGATCCATATCAAATCCCAATCTCTTCGTCGTCCAGATAGCATCCGGGATCTTCCGCCCACGGATCGCCGCTTACCTGCCAGGCGCGTACCCGGGTATTGCCTCCACAGATATCGAAATACTGGCAGGCA
>CAYGMS010000439.1:0-2237 GCA_964350905.1 uncultured Thiobacillus sp.
GCACGCGAGCGGATTTCGTCGCGGTCGCCACCCAAGCGGCAGGTGGATGACATCAGCGTGCCGTCTGCCAGTGCCCAGCCGTAGCAGACCAGGCCAACCGGTTTTTGCGGGGTGCCGCCGCTGGGGCCGGCGATGCCGGAAATGGCGAGTGCGGCCTGGGCGTGGCTATGGGCCAGCGCGCCTGCTGCCATGGCGCTGGCAGTTTCTTCCGAAACCGCACCGTGCGCTTCGAGTGTCTCGGCGGGTACGCCGAGCATTTCGATCTTGGCGTCGTTGGCATAGGTGATGAAGCCGCGCTCGTACCAGCCTGAACTGCCGGGCTGCGCGGTGACCAGTTGTCCCACCCAGCCACCGGTGCAGGATTCGGCGGTGGCCAGCATCCAGCCGCGGGCTTTCAGCCTGTCGCCGAGTTCGGTCGCCAGTTGGTTCAGTTCTTCGTCGCTTACACGAGCCATTGCAGTCCCTTGATGATGGCGATGGCATACGCTGCCGCCAGGAGGTCGTCGAACATGACGCCGAAGCCGTTTTTCATTCGCGCATCGGCGATGCGGATCGGCCAGGGTTTCAGGATATCAAACAGGCGAAACAGGCCAAATGCCAGCGCGATCCATAGCCAGCCGACTGGCGTAAACAGTAATACCAGCGCAAACGCGACGATTTCATCCCACACCATGCCGCCGTGATCGGCCACGCCCAGCGCGCGACCGGTGCGGCCGCAGGCCCACACGCCGAGCAGGAAAGCGGCAATCAGCAGAATGATCTGGTTGGGCAGGTCGGGCGCGAGAGCCACAATCAGCCAGAACAGTGGCAACCCCAGCACCGTGCCGACCGTGCCGGGTGCCTTGGGCGCGAGACCGCTGCCGAACCCAAAGGCGATCAGGTGCGCAGGATGGGCGAGCAGGAATTTAAGACTGGGCTGCAAAGTGGTCATACCCTGTTTGGTCGATGGGGAGGGCCTGGCCGTCGGCGTCGAGAACCGTGAGTCCGGGTTCGGCCTGGATGCGGCCAATGCGCGTGACAGCAATGCCTGCAGATTCAGCCGCGGCCAGCACGCCTTCGCGCTTGCTGGCGGGTGCGGTGAAACAGAGTTCATAGTCGTCGCCGCCAGCCAGTATGCAGGTGCGCGCCACGGCTTCATGCAAGTATTGCTGCAGGACCGGCAGCGTCGGCAGGGCGGCGAATTCGAGGGTCGCACCCACCTGTGAGCGTTCCAGAATATGGCCGAGGTCGCCCAGCAGACCATCCGAAATATCGATCGCGCTGTGGGCAATGCCGCGCAGTTCAATCCCGAGTTCGACTCGGGGCATGGGCAGGTACAAGGCAGGCAGCACCTTGGCGGCATCGACCTGTTCCATGAACAAGCGCCCCTGGCGATAGGCCAATGCCATCGCGGCCGAGCCAAGCACGCCCGATACCCAGATATCATCACCGGCCTGTGCGCCGTCGCGGCGCAATGCCTGACCGGGTGGTACTTCACCCATGACCGTGATGCTGATGGTGAGCGCGCCGCGCGTGGTGTCGCCGCCCACCAGTTCGATGCCATGCAGATCGGCCATGCGAAAAAAGCCGCGCGCGAACGCGGTGAGCCAGGCATCGTTGGCGTCGGGCAAGGCGATGGATAAGGTAACCCAACGTGGGGTGGCGCCCATGGCGGCGAGGTCGGACAGGTTCACCGCCAGCGATTTGTGGCCGATGCCGGCGGGACTGTCCTGCGGTGAAAAGTGGCGGCCTTCGAGCAGCATGTCGCTGGAGACCGCGAGTTGCATGCCGGGGCTGGGTGTCAGCAGCGCGCAGTCGTCGCCCACGCCCAGTACGGCGTCGGGGGTGGCGCGCGTGAAGTATTTGGCGATGAGGTCGAATTCCATACGGGCAATCAGGCGTGAACGGCGAGTTGCGGGACGGGTTGCGTCCCGTTAACCCGGCGCCTGACCTTTGGCTTGTCTGGCGTGGGCGATTTCGACTGCGCGCACGTCCTGCGCCAGTTTGTCGAGGACGCCATTGATGTATTTGTGGCCGTCGGTGCCGCCAAATTTCTTTGCCAGTTCGACGCCTTCGTTGATGGCGACGCGCCACGGCACGTCGGGACAGCTCACCAGTTCATAGGTGCCGATGAGCAGAATGCCGCGTTCGATGGGCGAGAGTTCGGCCAAGGGGCGATCCAGGCAGGGTGTCAGGCGGGTGCTCAACAGGTCTTCGTCCTTGATCACGCCATACAGCAGGGTGCGGAAATACGCCTC
>CAYGMS010000440.1:0-2232 GCA_964350905.1 uncultured Thiobacillus sp.
AACCATGACGATGGGTAATACAGTGAGTCCCGAAGAATCCGACTAAGCGGGAAAGACTCGTTTTCGATTGATGACGCCGACAGCTTTGACAGCCAGGTCGGTGTCCTCATTTTTGGTAACTGGTCAATCATGCTGCTCCTTGGTGGATTTCCACAATACCGGCTCATCATAACAAGCACTCTCAACAGACATTTCCAATCAAGAAACGAGATCGTCTGCCGTCATCAGGCAAACAGGCTTAACTTGCGTCAGCCCAAGCGCATAGGCTGCCTCGATGATGGGTTCAAGCGCTGCAAGCGCCCGTTCAATTTCACCAGAGGGCGCATCCATATAAAGGATCTGCCTGACCCGGATCTCAAGTTCATCGACTTCAGGTTTGTCGCTCATTTCTTGTCCTTTCGGTTTAACAGGCTGGTTTGAAATTCTGGAATGCGACCTGGCGCATGCGCTGCATGGCTTCGATCATGCTCTGGCGAAGCCGGGTTTTTTCCTGCTGAATAAGGGTAACGAAAACAGGATCCGAACTCGCTTTCCTGGCCGTTTCATCCGAGGAACTCACTTGGGCATCCAAGTCGGGCAGGCGATCTTGAATCAAATCAAATATTTCACCATTGGCGTCATGACGTTTGTATTGCTTGCGTTTGATCGCCGCAAGATGCGTCACCAGGAAGTCTTCGGTGGCACGCGGGTGGGCAAGCGCAGTCAGGCTGCATGCCCCCGCCTCAAGCACTTCTTTTGGCGGGCTGTCTGCGGTGAGGCACGAAGTCTGAAGTGCGGGTTGATGACAGGTGCTATCCACGAGCACAGGCTCATACGCTGCGTCAGCAGACTGAAGCGTGGCCGAAAGTGTGCAGTTGTTATCGATCAGCAAACCCGGATCGCCCATCTGATCGTCCATGAACAGCGCAGACCCCGCTGCACTTGAAAAAGCCAGACACCCGAACCGTTCGCGATACTCGGCCGTGGTCATCCAGGAATAATGGAACGGGGTCGTCTGTTTGGTGCGCATACGCAAATGAACCTCGCCTGACCGGTTCACCAGGCGATCCACGCCTGCGTGGGGATCGATGTAGAACTGGAATGGGGTGCCGGGCGGATTCAGCGCCAGATGCTTGTACCAACTGCGGGCGCCGGCGACGTAGTCCGCGAAGGCCTCGATCTGGGCGTCGGTTGGCGGTTTGACATCCGCTATCCAGCGCCTGTAGTCGTCGAGGCTCATCTCGGGCAGATCAGCACCGGAGAGCCGCCGGAGAATAATTTCGTCAAACACATCGTCGTCATCGTCAAAGTCGTCGTTCATAAGACCTCCGTTAAAGGTTGAAGTGAGTGGTCCGGGAATACGTCGCGCCAGTGGCGGGCAAAAAGCAGGATTCGACAATTTCGGCGCAGTTGTAAGCCGCTCGCCATTGCAGTTGGTCACGGGCGCTATGCAGCGTCAAACCATAGTCGCCGAACAAGGAGGCATAGGCTTCGCGCGATCGGTACGCCCCGGTATTCAGGTAAATGTGCGACAGGTAACAGCGAACCTCATCGCTCAACTTGCGGCCGCAATAGGTGGTCGATAACCGTGGTTCTACTGGAGCAGGGTCAGTGTCTGCCAGCATCTCGAACAGACGGCTCCTGCCGGACAGCAGACCTTGCTCCACTTCGTGAAGATTCTCGCCAGCCAGCCAACGGTCGATGTCAGCATCCAGCCACACTGGCTGATGCATGGATCGTGCGTCTGACCGCATCAGGTCGGCATACACCACATGAAAGCGGTTAGCCCATTCCCCAACCACCCAAAGCAGGGGCAGATCACGCAAACGCTCAAGTAAACGATCGAATGCAGGTGTCATACGCTGCTCGTCCGGCAAATAGCAGGCCGCCACCCATTTTTCGTCAGCAAGCCAGGGTTCACCGTTAAGCCACTTGCTGCGCTTGGCCATCCTGTCCAGGAAGTCAATGCTGCCGCTGGCGAGATAAGGATCAAAAAACTTCAGCAGCATGCTTTCATACGAACCTTGTACGGCAAAAAACCAGGGCGCTTCCAGGAATTCCAGGCTGCGCAGTGAATCAGGGCCATAGTCCACAAGCCCCCCGACAGAAAACAGGCGGTCAGCGCCGGGGTCAAAACGTACCGCCTCAAACAGGCGGTCGAGCAGATCGAAGCAACCGTGCAGATCTCCCACGACGAAATCCCGGCCGCGTCGATTGGAAGGCAGCGCACGCACCAGCGAAAGGCGTTGTATG
>CAYGMS010000441.1:0-2219 GCA_964350905.1 uncultured Thiobacillus sp.
CCCCACCGGCTCCACCGCCTACGCGCTGTCGTCCGGCGGGCCGATCCTGCATCCGCCTGCGGCCTTTTTCTCTCGCATCCCTCCACTTCTCGATCGTCCCCCTCTAGCGCGCGCCTGAACCGGCGAGCGCTTGCCTGACGCGGCTTCAGCCGCGTATTCCTGTCGCACGTCGGTATTCTTCGTTCCCTGTTTTGATCTCGAGGAAGACCATGCGATTCACGCTATCCGTATTCTTGCTCGCGCTGCCGTTGGCAGTGTGGGCACAAACCCCGCTTACCGAGGCCGAGGCGGTGCGCCTGGGCCTGGCGCGCGCCGATTTCGCCGATCTGGAGCGCGGTGCCGTCCAGGCTGCCGAGGCCGATGCCCTGGCTGCCAGCCTGTTTTCCAATCCCACGCTGAGTTACAGCCGCGATCGCGTCGGCGGCTCGCCGACCACGGTCGAACAAACCTGGATGCTCGGACAAACCTTCGATGTTTCGGGCCGCCGCGGATTGCATCGTGAAGCGGCCAGTCGACGGGTGGCAGCCGTCACTGCCGGCAACGCCAGCCGGCAACTCGGCATGGCGGCCGAGATCCGACGCAGCTTCCACGACGTCTTGTTCCGTCAGGAAACCATCCGCGCGACCTCGGCCTGGGCGCAGCGCTTCGCCAAAATCGAAGGCGTGGTCGCCAAGCTCGCCCGTGCGGGCGAAGCATCCGGTTATGACCGCCGCCGCCTTGCCCGCGAACGCCAGACTGCGGATGCCCGGCTGGCGGCAGAACGTGCTGAACTGGATCGCGCCTCGGCACGTCTGATGGCGCTCATCGGCACGTCCGAAGCGCCCGTCCTGAAAGGCGAGTTGTTGCCGCCGTCTCCGCATCCCGTTGAAGCGGCCCTATCCCGCCTCGATCAGCGCCCGGATCTGCAGGCACTGTCCCGCCGCGCCGAGGCAGCCGATCTGGAAGGCCGGGCCGCTAAGCGTGGGGGGATTCCAGACGTGACCGTGGGCATAGGCCCCAAGTTTGTAGATAACGGCAGCACCCGCGAAAACGGAGTGGCGCTTTCGCTTTCCGTTCCACTGCCAGTGTTCGACCGCCAACAGGCCGGTCAGCAACGTGCGGCAGCTGAAGCCTTGCAGGCGCGTGCCGAGTACCGACTGGCGCGTAGCCGTGCCGAAGGCGAACTGCGTGGTTTATATCGTCAGGCCGAGGGCTTGCGCGCAACGGCGGCCGACTATCGCAGCCGCGCGGTGGCGGCGTCCCCCGAACTGCTGCGCATTGCCGAAGCCGCCTACCAGGGGGGCGAATCGAGCCTGCTGGAATTGCTCGACGCCTATCGCGGCGCGCTGGAAGCGGAAACCACCGCGCTCGAATTTGAACAGCGGGCACGCGATGCCCGCATTGAATATGACCTGTTGACCGGGAGTGTCGACCAATGAACAAGACCCTTATTGCATCCCTTTGTGCAGCCCTTTTCCTGATTGGTTGCAGCGAGGGGGACCACGAGCATGCCGCAGACGGCAGCCATCCCCCCGCACCTGAAGCCGAGGCCGGACATGCAGACCATGGTTCCGGCGGCGAAAAACTCACCCACTTTTCCGACCGGACCGAACTGTTTGTCGAGTTTCCCCGCCTGGTTGTGGGCGAGAAATCCGCTTTTGCCGCCCATTTGAGTCGTCTTTCCGACTTCAAGGCGGTGACCGCCGGGAAAGTCACCGTGCGACTCAGCGGCGACGGTCAGGCCGACGAGGTGTTCACGGTCGACGGCCCCAGCCAGCCCGGCATCTTCCGCCCCGAGGCTAGCCCGAAGCATGCGGGCGAGCGGGAACTCTCCATCGAGGTGAGCACAGCCGAATTCAGCGTGACGCATCAGTTGGGGCCGGTGACCGTGTATCCCGACCGCAAGGCCGCCGATGCGGCGCCCGCTGCACACGACGACGAGGGCATCGGGTTCACCAAGGAACAGCAGTGGAAGGTCGACTTCGCCACCGCCGAGGTGGTGACACGCTCCATTCGTCCATCGATTCATGCAACCGGTGTTCTGCGCGCCCGTCCGGACGGCGAGGCTCAAATCACCGCCCCGGCAGCGGGACAGGTTCAGTCCGCGGGCGCTTTTCCGCGCCTGGGCCAGGCGGTGAAAAAAAGCGAGCTGCTTGCCTATCTGGTGCCTCGCATGGGGGGGGAAACCGATCTCGCCACCCTGCGGGCCGCGGCGAACAAGGCTCAAGTCGAGCGCGATC
>CAYGMS010000442.1:0-2202 GCA_964350905.1 uncultured Thiobacillus sp.
GTGTAGTGCAGGCGACATTGAACCAGATGCGCTTTGCGCCCGGAATGAAAAGCGATAGGCCGGTTAAGGCGCGGGTGCGTATCGAGGTGAATTTCGGTTATTCAGTATATGGACCGCCTTAGTCTGTCTGGATAATTGGGCGTAGCCCGGCGAGTGCATGAGAAGTGAATTTTGTAGATCCATTTTTGCACCCCATTGTTCGCTGACGATAGCTGCACGTATAATCGCGCCGGTTCGCTGCTGTAGCTCAGTTGGTAGAGCAACTGATTCGTAATCAGTAGGTCACCAGTTCGATTCCGGTCAGCAGCACCAGAAATACCAAGGCCCGCAGCGATGCGGGCCTTTTCAATTGTGCGCCCGGCAGGGCGCACTCACTTGGAGGTGGAAGTCCTCTACTCGCCCGGCAAGGGGAAGAGTTAGCTGAACGGCAAGGGTGTTCTGGGCGACTGGGAATCTGGAGGAAGCCGAAGGCAAAGCGCTGGCCTGACGAACAGGAAGCGGATAGGAGGCGGCACGGCGGGGTGAGGCGGCCAATATCGTCGAAGCCCGAAACTTGTACGGAACGCCGTGATGTAGATCCGACAGGCATAAGCGTGAAGGTGGGTGCGTCATACCCGGGGAGATCTGGCGGTCTGCCTTGTGCTACTGACATCGAGAGGTGTCGGGATGGACTGCCAGAAGTCAGCCGAGGCCATAGTAGCTGCCGGTATGGGGCGAAGGGCCGAACATTGAAAGCCGCGAGTAGGCGGCGGGAACACGGAGCATGTCGATGAAGGCAGAAGATTCGCGCAAAGCGAATGCCAGACTGGAGGACGCGGTGCGGAACACTGCGGGAGCCGGGCTGTGTGCCGAGGCTGAGCCGACGACCCGCAAGCGGACCAAAGCGGAGTTGGAGCGGGGAAGCGGGCTGATGGACGCCGTGTGCGAACGCGGCAACCTGATGCTCGCCTATCAGCGGGTGGTCAAGAACAAAGGCGCCGCCGGAGTGGATGGTATTGGCATCGCCGAGTTCAAGGATCACCTCAAGCAACACTGGCCGACGATCAAGGCCAAACTACTGGCTGGGGAGTACATGCCCGCGCCAGTACGCCGGGTGGACATACCCAAGCCGCAAGGCGGGGTCAGGACACTCGGCATCCCGACGCTGACGGATCGATTGATCCAGCAAGCGTTGCATCAAGTGCTCTCGCCGATCTTCGAGGCGGACTTCTCGGAAAGCAGCTACGGCTTCCGACCGGGGAGGAACGCCCATCAAGCGGTCAAGGCGGCCAAACAGTATGTTGCCGAAGGCCGCAGGATTGTGGTCGACATGGACTTGGAGAAATTCTTCGACCGCGTCAATCATGATCTCCTGATGCAGCAACTCTCGAAGAAGATCGACGATGGGCGAGTACTGCGCCTCATTCGCCGGTATCTCGAAGCGGGCATGATGGCAGACGGGATCGTCTCCCAACGGACGGAAGGCACGCCGCAAGGCGGGCCGCTCAGTCCGCTGCTATCGAACATTCTGCTGACGGAACTGGATCGGGAACTGGAACGCCGGGGCCACGCCTTCTGCCGCTACGCCGACGACTGCAATATCTACGTCAGAAGCCAGCAGGCAGGAGAGCGAGTCATGGCGAGCATCACGCGGTTTCTGGCGGACACGCTCAAGCTCACGGTCAATGCGGCCAAGAGCGCGGTAGCGCGGCCGTGGAAGAGGAAGTTTCTGGGCTACAGTTTGACGTGGCACCAAGCCCCGAAGCTGAAGATTGCGCCGACCAGCCTGACACGGCTGGAAGACAAAATCCGTGAAGTACTCAAGGGCGCGCGAGGCCGCAGCCTGACGACAGCCATCACCGAACTCAACCCGATCCTGCGTGGCTGGATGGCGTATTTCAAGCTGACCGAGACCAAGAAGGCACTGGAAGAGCTGGATGGCTGGATCAGGCACAAACTGCGCTGCATCCTGTGGCGACAGTGGAAACGTCCTTATACTCGCGCCAAGAACTTGATGAAGGCGGGATTGACGGAAGAGCGCGCTTGGCGCTCCGCGTGTAACCAACGCGGGCTGTGGTGGCACAGTGGCGCGAGCCACATGAACCAGGCGTTCCCGAAGTCCTTCTTTGATCGTTTAGGTCTGGTGTCGCTGCTCGATACGATGCGACGACTCCAGTGTGTTCAATGAACCGCCGGATGCGGAACCGCACGTCCGGTGGTGTG
>CAYGMS010000443.1:0-2198 GCA_964350905.1 uncultured Thiobacillus sp.
CCTGCAAGCGGCACGGCAAATACATCGGCATCTGCGGCCAGGGTCCGAGCGACCACCCCGATCTGGCGGACTGGCTGGTGGAACAGGGAATCGGCTCGATTTCGCTGAACCCGGACACGGTGGTCGCGACCTGGCAGCGACTGGTTGGCTAACGTCCCGGCGCCTTGAGCGATCGCGTGCATTAGCTACTCGCCCATCGAAGTACGCCAATCCAGCCATAGGCCGGGCAGGAATTGCCCGGATTGCACTAATTCCACCAAGAAAACGCTGCTTTATTCGTCATTCCGGCTTTCGCCGGGGTGACGAATAAAGCAGCGTTTCCATAAAGACGCCCACCCGTCATGAGTGGGGCGTATGCCGTATCGCTGCACGATATATGAATGAATCACACACCATAATAAATCGGCAGGTTACCTCCGAGCTGCTCTGAACGGCCGGACGATTGCCTGTTGCAAAAGACACCCGCGCCAAACCCGAAAACCGGTGTCGTTGCATTTTTCATTGACCTGAAAATCATGGATTGGGACAACGCTATGTTTATTAAGGACAAATCAATCTGGCATGCAACGTGCTTAATACTGCGTGTCGCCAAGCGGAGAGTGGGTGTGCAAGTAGCCAGTTTGTTCGATCTGTTTCATGACCGGTCAGCCGGAACGAGTAGCCCGGTCGTCAAGGACGTCGATATTCCCGGTTTGGGGTGTGTGCATGTGGTGCATTCGGTCGATTGTCTGGGGGCCATGTGCCCGCGGCCGCAGTTGCTGACCATGAAAGTGTTGGGCGAAGTCGGGCCGGGAAGAGTCGTTGAGGTGGTGCTTGATAACTCCACTGCGGTCGAGGGGTTTCCTGCGCTGGCGCAGACGCTCGGCTGCGTGCATCTCGCCACGCTTCGGGACCCTGATTGCTGGCGTGTGTATCTGCGCAAGGGTTTGTAAGCATTGTGGGCGGTCTGCGGGCCGCTGGTTTGATTGAGGAGAATTTGAGTGAATGTAGCGTCTGCGAGTGTCGCAACTGAAACACATTGGCTGCTGCGTAAAAGCAGCATGCCGGCGATAGGGGTGTTCCTGCTCGTGGCCATCGGCTCGCTGTGGGCTCTGGCGCAAGACACGCGCTTCATCTATCTGCTGGTTTATGTCTGGTTTGGCCTCGCCTACGGCGTTCTGCTGCAATACGGCCGTTTCTGCATGGCGTCGGCGGTGCGCGACCTGTTCGCGGTGAAGGTGCCGCGCATGGCGGTCGGTGTGATGATTGCGGTGGCCTTGTACGCGGTCGTTGCCGCCATTGTCACCCTGAGTGGATTCAGCACATTCCATCCTAACGCGATGGGCTGGCATATCGTCGTCGGCGCCGCCATTTTTGGTTTCGGTATCGTCTTTACCGGCGGTTGCGCCTCGGGTTCGCTCTACAAGGCGGGCGAGGGCAATATGAACTCGATGCTGGTGATTATCGCCATCTCGTTCTCACAGGCTATTGTCGTGACCGCGAGTGGCTGGTGGGATTCGCTGGTGCCGCAATCGTGGATCGCTTCCGCCGCGGCCAAGGACATGCCAGCCGAGCTGACCATCACGCAGGGCTGGTTCGATATCTTCACGGCGGGCTACATGTGGGATCTGAAGGGCACCACCACCGCCGATGCGCTCGGCCAGAGCGGTGCCGCGGGCATCGTGTTGTACAACACCTTCCTGACCGCGATCCTGCCGGTCGCCCTGATCCTGATCGCGCTGTATGTTTTTTATTACCGTAAAGGCTACCTGCGCCGTTCCGGCAAGGCCAGCCCGGCGCTGCGCGACGAGTTCGCGGGCATGTGGGCCATGTGCACGTCGTCCAAGAATACCGCCCTGGCCGGCATCGGCCTCGGCATTCTTGCCGGCCTGCACATGTACGTGACCGGTGCCCTGCGCGAGCACTACGATATCTTCAACTTCGGCGAGCTGCTGGTGGCGATGGGCTATACCAATGGCCTCTCCATCCAGGACACCGTGTTCGACCCGGGCTACTGGTACATCACCACCCAGGAAGCGCAGTGGGGCGGCTGGGTCATGCAGCAGCTTGGCATCAACAACATGGACAGCATCTTCTTCGGCCTCGACAACGGCCTGCCGAATCCGCTGCTGAACGCGCCTGGTTTCATGTCGGTTGGCATCATTCTCGGTGCCTCCATCATGGCGCTCTCGCGTCGCGAATTCAAATGGAAGCTGCCG
>CAYGMS010000444.1:0-2197 GCA_964350905.1 uncultured Thiobacillus sp.
CCGCATGCAAAAAGAAGTCAAAGACACACCCCTGTACGCCATCGTGGCGTCGGTCCAGTTGCCGGGGATGGGCGACGTTGAGTTCGAGGCGTCGCTGACCGAACTGCGCGAGTTGGCCAAGACGCTGGGGTTCACGGTGACCCGCACGTTTACGCAAAAACGTGCAGGCTTTGAATCGACGGCGTATCTGGGCGTGGGCAAGCGGCAGGAGATCCGCCATTTTGTGATGGGCGATACGGATGACGAAACAGTGCCTGAGCCTGAGCCCGATCACGAGCCGATGAATCCCTTGTATCGGCTTTCCACCGTGGTCGAGGGCATGGACGACGAAGCCGGACGTGTGTCGGATGTGCCGATCGACGTGATCTTCGTCGATCACGAAATCTCTCCATCGCAGGCGCGCCATCTCGAAAACGAGGTGGGCTGCCAGGTGATGGATCGCACCATGGTCATTCTCGAGATTTTTCACCGCAACGCGCGTTCGCCGGCTGCACGCGCGCAGGTGGAGATTGCGCGCTTGGGCTACTTGGCGCCACGGCTGCGCGAGGCGGCGAAGCTGGCGGGGCCGCAGGGGCGGCAGCGTAGCGGCGTCGGCGGACGCGGCGCGGGTGAGTCGGGTACCGAGCTGGACAAGCGCAAGATCCGTGACCGCATCGCCGAGTTGCAGAAGGAAATCATCGCGATGGATGCCGATCGCAAGACGCAGCGCGCGCGGCGTCAGGGGCACCAGAGTCTCGCCAGCGTGGCACTGGTGGGCTACACCAACGCCGGCAAGTCCACGCTGATGCGTGCGCTCACGGGCAGCGAGGTGTTGGTGGCCAACAAGCTCTTCGCCACGCTCGACACCACGGTGCGCACGCTGCATCCCGAGAGCATTCCGCGCGTGCTGGTCAGCGACACGGTGGGCTTCATCAAGAACCTGCCGCACGGGCTGGTCGCGTCGTTCAAGTCCACGCTGGAAGAGGCGCTGGATGCATCGCTGCTGTTGCATGTCATCGACGCCAGCGACCCCGGTTTCGAGCGGCAGATCGACGCCACCGAACACGTGCTGAACGAGATCGAAGCGCAGGACGTGCCGCGCCTGCGCATCTTCAACAAGATCGACCATGTCGGCGACGCGGCGGCGCAAGCCGAGCGCGAAGCTGCGCTGCGCGTTGAGTACCCCGGTTGCATCGTGATGAGCGCGCGCCGCCCCGACGACGTCGCGAGGTTGCACCAGGCGATCGTTGCGTTTTTTCAGAAGGATCTGGTCGAGGCCGAGCTGTTTCTGCCCTGGTCGGCCCAGCAACTGCGCGGGGAAATCTTTGCGCGCTGCGAGGTGCGGGAGGAGCGCGCTGAAGAAGAAGGCGCGTATTTCAGTGTGCGTGTCGAGCAGGGGGCTTTGGACAGCCTGCGCGAGCAGCTCGATCAGCTGCGCTGAGCCGGTTGCGGTCGTCCCTGGCTACCCCATCATCCTCACGGCTTTCTCAGTAGCCACAACATCATCGGCACGCCGAGCAGTGCCGTCAGCACGCCCACTGGCAGCTCGCGTGGCGCGATGACGGTACGGGCCAGTGCATCGGCCAGCACCAGCAGACAGCCGCCAGCCAGCGCACAGGCGGGGAGCAGGGCGCGATGGCCGGAAAATCCCAGTTTCCTCAACGCGTGCGGCACCATCAGGCCGACGAAGCCGATGCTGCCGGCTTGTGCCACCACCAGCGAGGTGCAGCCACCAGCCAGGGCAAACAGCATCCAGCGCGTGGGGGCGACAGCGACGCCGAGTGAGGCGGCTTTCAACGGCGCCAGTTGCAGCACGTCGAGCCGGCCTGACAGCGACAGCGCGACGGCGACGGCCAGCAGCAACGCTATCCACAACCAGGCTGACTGGCCGGCCCAGGCCAGGTCGCCCATCAGAAAAAACAGCATGCCCGGCAGGCGTTCGGCTGGCGTCACGCTTAACACCAGTGCGATCAATGCGCCGAAGCCGGCTGCCAGCATGACGCCGGCGAGTAGCAGCGGAGTGTGGTCGCGCGCCAGCAGACGGCCACCGAGTGCGGCGGCCAACGCCAATGCCAGCAGGCTGCCGGCAAAGGCGAGCGCCGACACCCACGGCCAGGCCAGCCCGGCCGCCATGCCGAGCAGCGCCAGCAGGCCGGCGCCGCCGGAGACGCCGAGCAGATAGGGTTCGGCCAGCGGGTTGCGAAACAGCGTCTGCATC
>CAYGMS010000445.1:0-2194 GCA_964350905.1 uncultured Thiobacillus sp.
TCGGTATGTGAAACCCCGGAAGGGGATTGTGTCGAGCCCGACCATCCCGATAGCTGGCTCAGCCTTCTGGGCATTATCTAAAGGGGATCATCATGATGAGAGAAGAATTCTCGGAGTCTGAGGTGAACCTGATTACCCAGGGGCTGGATTTGCTACTTGCAGGAAAGCGGGAAGCACACAGGTGGGCGGATGAGTCGTACCGCTTCGGTGGCAGCGAAATTGCTTACACAGAAAGCGACTTCGGCATCCCGCAAATCATTGCACTGCAGGGAAAAATCGACGAGGCTATGGTGTTGGATGAGCCGGAAAGCGAGGTGTCGGCATGAGCCTCATCTTTCCGCGTTTGGCCCAGAACTTTATCAAGAACGGATATTTCCCGACGGACGAGGTGACGCTGGCCCGGATTCTCCAGGCGCTCGACATTGGTGGTGGGCAACTGCGTATTCTTGACCCGTGCTGCGGCGAAGGAACGGCATTGGCTGAAGTTAAGCACCACCTGGTTCAATGCGGAGCATCTGTCGTGGCCAACGGCATCGAGTTCGATGCGGAGCGCGCGTGGCATGCCAAGGGGATACTCGACACAGTCGCGCACAGCGATGTGAACGACGTGTTTGTATCGGCTCGCAGTCAGGGGCTGCTGTTCCTGAATCCACCGTATGGCGATGTCGTATCGGACAAGGCGGCCACGGGAGATCGTTCCCGGGGTGATCGTCTTGAGAAGGTGTTCTATCGCAAGACGGTTGCCTGGCTGCAGTTCGGCGGTGTCATGGTGCTCATTGTTCCGCACTACGTTCTGGACAAGGAGTTCTCCGGAATGATTGCCCGGCACTTCGAGCAGGTTCAGGTCTTCATGGCGCCGGAAACACGGTTCAAGCAGTGCGTCGTGTTTGGCGTGAAGCGTCGTGCAGACGGAGTGGATCCAGGCGTGCAGAAGCTGCTGGAGGCCTGTGGTCGAGGGGAAGTGCCCGCCGTATTGCCGGAGTATTGGCAAGGTGAGCAGTACCTGGTTCCACAGATCAAGGAGGCCGAAGCACGCTTCACGTCAATTCGCATTGACGGTCCCCAGCTCCAGGCTGAGCTTGAGCGTGTTCGCAAGAATACGCTCTGGCCGATGTTCGGGACTCACTTTGTGCGTGCTGACGATACTCACCGCCGGCCCTTGCGTGCGCTTTCTGACTGGCATTTGGCGCTGGCGCTGGCAGCAGGACAAATCTCGGGAGTGGTGGAGTCTGGCAATGGGAGGCGTCTCCTGATCAAAGGTGACACCTTCAAGGAGCGTGATCTCAAGACGACATTCGAGACCCGTGCCGATGGCTCCGTGTCAGAAATCCTGACCTATACGGACAAGTTTGTGCCAAGCATCACCGGCATCGACTTCACCCCGGGTCCGGGATTTGGGACAGTCGTTTCGATTCGTTGATTTTTTTCAAACCGCCTTGCGGGGAACATTCCCGCAAGGGGTGTTCCCCTCTTGGATTATTCAAGGAGGAACACCATGCGTTTATTTGAAGACAACATTCATATTGAAATACCCGGACGGCCGACTCCATCGACCCGTTCTCCCGAGGCAGAGTCCCGCCTTGACGGAAAAGTGAACTCTGTCAGTCGACGTGATGCCGTTGAAGCATTCCTTCGTCTTCGGCTGTTCATGCCAGAGAGACAGAAGCGAATCGTGGCCACATGTATGAATGGCGAAGAACGGCAGTATTTCTTCGACAAAATGGTCGAGATTGCGGCCACTGTCGAAGGTATGCCGGTCACGTACCAGCAAGATGGCAAGGGCGACGAGGCCATTGCACACCTTCACTATTTTCTGGGTGATTGCCATTGGTACATCACCGAGAAGGACAGGGAAGGGGAGGTCGAGCAGGCTTTCGGATATGCCATCCTGCACGGCGACTTGATCAATGCCGAGTATGGATATATTCCGATCACAGAGCTTGTTGATACAGGTGTCGGCGCCGAGTTGGATTTCCACTTTAAGCCCACCCCCATGGCTCAGATCAAGCAGGCGCTGGAGGATCGGTATGGATGATTCTTCGCAGGCAATGTTCTGATTCTTAACTGCCCCCTCCGGGGGCTTTTCTCGAACGCGCGGGCTGATGCCGGCGTGTTGGAGAAAGGCTCCGGGCCTTTGTGGTGTTTCACTGCTGGCTGTCAGTATCAGCCCGACCGATGCGCGTCACGCATCGCC
>CAYGMS010000446.1:0-390 GCA_964350905.1 uncultured Thiobacillus sp.
CCAAGTTCTACGGCTCGATGAACGAACGCATGGACGAATACGTTCGCCTGTTCCCCGTTCACCCCGACTACTTGAAGACGTTCGAACGAATCAGCTTTGCAGAAAAGCGTAACGCCTTAGAAACCCTGTCTCTGGCCATGCGCGCCTTGGTCGAGAAAGAGGTGCCGTCCGATCACCCCGGGCTGATCACCTTCGATGAATACTGGAAGACAGTGCAGGGCAACTCGGTATTCCGCAGCGACCCGAACATCAAGGAAGTGCTCCGTGTTTCAGAGGTGCTCGATTCTCGCGTCCAGCAAGCCTTCACGCGCCCGGCCTACAAAGCGATGGCGCTGCGCATCATCAATGGCCTTTTTGTCCACCGCCTGACCACGGGCGGCGACATTCACG
>CAYGMS010000446.1:400-2188 GCA_964350905.1 uncultured Thiobacillus sp.
CTTACGAAGTGAGGCGCGTTGACCAGAACATGGTCGGCAGAATATCTGTCGGAAACACAGTCGGCTGGATAGACATCCCTCTCTTTGACCCCTCCACGGACATCGGCCGGGCCTATGGCAATGCAATGCTGAGCCTTACACCGAATGCAAAGACAGACGCAGTCGCCAGGAAGCTTATGGAGGACACTCTGGAATGCATCAGGAAGCTGGAGGCAGAAGAACTGCGGGACACCTTGTGCCTGTATCAACCAGGCATCGAGGACATGGGGGGCGATCCCGCGGCGGATTTGCTGTCGCTGGTACAGACCGTCCTGCGCGAAGTACTGAAAACCGTTAATGGCCAGTTCATTTCCAAGGCGCCGGATACCGAGCAGTACTACCTCGACCTCAAGAAAGACATCGACTACGACGCCCAGATCGAGAAGCGCGCCGAAGCGCTGTCGGACGACACGCTGGATCGCGCCTACTACAACGCCATCAAAAGACTGATGGAACGGACCGACGAGACCACCTACGTCACCGGACACCAGATCTGGCAGTACCAGATTGAGTGGCAAGACCGGCGCGTCGATCGTAATGGCTATTTGTTCTTTGGCGCACCCAACGACCGTCCTACCGCACAGCCGGAGCGTGATTTCTACATCTACTTCATCCAGCCGTTCGAGCCGCCGCGTTTCCGCGACGAAAGCAAGACGGATGAGGTGTTTTTCCGTCTGAAGGGGTTGGACGAAGAGATCAAACGGCACCTTTCTTTCTACGCAGCCGCGCAGGATCTGGCATCCACCGCCAGCGGTGGTGCAAAGGCCATCTATATCTCGAAGGCAGATGACGTCCTGCGCGCCATGAGCAAGTGGCTGCAAGAAAAGCAGATGACGGCTTTTGAGGTGACCTACCAGGGCAAGACCAAGACTCTGCAGGACTGGGCGAAGGGGGTTTCCCTGCGCGACAAGGCACGCCTAGGGCAGGACGAGCGCATCAACTTCCGCGACGTGGTTAACGTGATCTCGGGACTGGCACTGAATCCGCAGTTCGCAGAAACCTCGCCCGAGTACCCCAGCTTCTCCGTGCTGGTGACAGAAGCCAACCGCAAGCAACTCATCGGCAACGCGCTCAAGGCATTGGCAGGTGGTGCGCGCACCAAAGACGCCAACGCGATCCTGGACGCACTAGAAATGCTCGATGGCGACCGCATTGAACCCGGACGTTCAAAGTACGCGCAAGAAGTTCTGGCCCGCTTGAAAGCCAAAGGCCACGGCCAGGTACTGAACCGCAGCGAGCTGCTGTCGGGATCGACCGACGTGGAGTACTTCGCTCCGCTGCGCTTCCGCTTGGAGCCTGACCTGTTAGTGACGGTGCTCGGCGGCCTGGTGTATGCCGGTGACATCGTCCTGGCAATCACCGGCGACAAGATCGACTCCGGCAAGCTCAGCCTCCTGGCCGAACGTTCGCTCGATGAACTCAAGCAGTTCAAGCATCTGGAGGCGCCAAAAGAGATCAACGTCGCAGTCCTGCGCTCGTTGTTTGAGTTGTTGGGCTTGTCTCCTGGACTCGCTCAACTGGCCACCCAAGGCTCGGAAGAGCCCGTCAAGCAGTTGCAGGAGTCCGTCAGTGCCCTTGTGCGGCGTGTCCTGGCAGCCAGCACCGACATGCAAGGCCGGCTGACATTCTGGGGGCAATCGCTGTTGCGCGAAGAAGAAGTACGCGATTGGCGTACTCGGCTCGATGCACTCAAAGGCTTCACCGAATCGCTGGCGCCCTACAACACGGTCGGCAAGCTCAAGAACCTGC
>CAYGMS010000447.1:0-2182 GCA_964350905.1 uncultured Thiobacillus sp.
GATAAAAATTGCGGAAGCCCGCTCGCTTGAGCAGCGGGTGGGTAAACGGACCGCCGCCACGCAATTCCCCGTGGGTGTGAAACCAGGGTTGGGAATAGTCCTGATACGGGTCGGGGGCAAAACCGGGGTACGGCGCAAACGCTTCGCACAGCCATTCCCAGCACACGCCCCAGTGGAAATCCGTCAGCGCCGTTGCCCGCATCCACTGCCCGGCCGTAGGCAGACGGCGCCCCAGCCAGGCCGCGCAGGCCTCCGCTTCAAAACGGTTGATATGCAGCATGGGTCGATCAGCGCTCAACGGCAGCCAATCCGTAAAGCGCCGCGTCTGCCACTCACCTTTTTCCCGTCGCCAGTACAGTGGGTGGAGTGCGCCGCTGTCCGTTCGCCATGCCTGTCCTGCATCCGACCACCCCGCGCTGTCCTGATAGCCGCCTGCATCGACAAAAGCCGCAAAGCTCGTTTCGGATACCGGACTCGCGTCGATATCAAATGCCGGCACCGCTATCGTGTGGCGCCATTTTTCGTTGTCGAAGATGAAGCCTTCGTCTGTTCCGCTGCCCAGTGCCACCTCGCCTTCGCCAAACACCAGGCGATCACCCTGCATGGCCAAACCAGCGCGCGCTGTCGGTTGCGCGGGCGGCGCCAGCCCCAGATTCTGAAAAGCCATCCACCAGGCTTCGATGTGCATCAACTCGTGATACAGGCAGAGCTCGGCAAAATACGCCAGCTCGGGGTTGAATGACGTGTGCAGCCGGGCTGTTACCGCTGCCGTTACCTGGCTGGCGTAGTCATCCAGCGCAGCAGGCTGCAGCAATGGCAGGTCCCAGCGGCTGTCATGTGCAACGGTGGACGAGTTGTACAACGCGTCGGCTCCGGCCAGCAGGCTGTCCGTGAAGCGGCCATCCGGCTGCGCCCGCACACACCAGCGCTCCTGAAACCAGATGATGTGCCCCACTTCCCATAGCGGTGGATTCAGATGCTCGGCGCGTGGCCCCAGCCAGTTGGCGTCCGGCAAACACGCCATCAGTGCACGCAATTGCCCACGCGCCTGTGCCTGCTTGTCGACAAGCTGTTGCGCGGAGTAGCTGCTGATGGGGCGGGTCATGTTCATGCTATACAGTTGAGGTGCATCTATTGGATTCTAGGCGTCGAACCTCAATTTGGGTGAATTGGGGGGGGCGTTTCCGTCTTTGGTTTCCAGCGGGTGCTTGTTCAGCGTTAACCACAGGAGCATGACTTAGTGAGCTTTCGTTTTCTGGATTTGCACCACCAGCGCGACGACTTGCGCACCGATGCGCTGGCTGGACTGGCCGCCCATCCCAAATCCATCCCGCCCAAATATTTTTACGATGAATCGGGCTGCCGCCTGTTCGAAGCCATTTGCACGCAGCCCGAGTACACCCTCACCCGCACCGAACATGCCTTGATGGCCTCGCACCTGTCCGAGATCGCAGCGGCCATTGGCGCAGTCGATTGCGTCATCGAGCCGGGCGCGGGCGACTGCAGCAAAGTCCGGATGTTGCTCGATGCCCTGCGCCCCAGCCAGCTCGTCGTGCTCGACATCGCCGGGCGCGCACTCGCCGTCGCCGCTGAACCGCTCGCCCACAGTCGCCCCGGTCTTGTCGTTACCGCCATCGGCATGGATTTCATCCACGACTTGGAAGCCGCCTTGCCCCATGTGTCGGGTGACCGCAGGCTGGTCTACTATCCCGGCTCCAGCATCGGTAATTTTTCGCCTGACGAAGCCGTGACTTTACTCGAGCGGTTCCGTCAACTGGCCGGTTCAGCCGGTCAGTTGCTCATCGGCTTCGACCTCAAAAAAGACCCCGTGCAATTACACCGCGCCTACAACGATGCCGCCGGCATCACCGCCGCCTTCAACCTCAACCTGCTGGTGCGACTGAACCGGGAACTGGGTGCCAATTTCGACCCCGCTCAGTTTTGTCACTACGCGTTCTACAACCCCTGGCACAGCCGCATCGAAATGCATCTGGCGAGCCTGGTTGAGCAGACCGTAACCGTCGCCAACCAGCCCGTGCATTTCGACCAGGGCGAAACCCTGCATACCGAAAACTCCTACAAATACCGGAGCGATGAGTTCAGCACGTTGGCAGCGCAAGCCGGTTGGCAGCGGGCGGGCGAGTGGGCGCTGGATGGGTTTGCGGTGCAGTTGTATGGGTAG
>CAYGMS010000448.1:0-2177 GCA_964350905.1 uncultured Thiobacillus sp.
CCCAATACTCTATACGTAGAAGCAGAGCGATTTTACGAATCTGATTGAGCGTATTTTAAAAAATGCGGATATGGCACCAGAGAAGCTCATCGGTTTAATCACGCCAAACAATGATATTCGTAAGCGATATTTCGAAGAGCTAATGAAGGCTAAGGCTACCGTTAAATTCGACAATGGACCGCCTACCGTCCAAACCTATTTGTCTGGTTCAAGCCCGAATATACCCTTCAACGAAGGCGGGATCATGGTGATCAATGCCCAGGCGTGCAAAGGGCTTGAATTCGATACGGTATTCCTTGCTGATATCAATCAGCATTTTTGCAATACTCAAAATCAGGATCAAACAAAACGCCTGTTCTACGTCATGGTCGCCCGTGCCAAGGAGAGGGTCATTATATTGAAAGAGGCCGGCAAGCATTGCCCGGTCGAAGCCATTCTCCCGCAAGACACTGAAATCATGGAGCGCAAGTAATGGAACCCGCCAAAGATTTGTTGGGCGATTTTAGCTCCTCACTCTCACCCAAAAAATCAACACGCTGGTTGTTGGTGAGCAACCATCTGAATCTTCTGTACATGCTGGCCGCTGGTCTGATCATGCCTCCCAAGGGATTCGGCAAAAAGTATTATCAGGACACGCTGGCAGCTTATCCCGGCTGGATTCCACTTTTTGCGGATGTTGTTCCCAAGGCTGCCATTGCATATTCTGTCAGCGAACGTAGTCACCTCATCCCATGCATTGCCACGATGAATTTGGCGTCTTTGCATGGCAAGGTGATGGCCATCGACTCGGATGGGGTGGCAAAAGAAGTAAATTTCCCAGAAGGGCTGGATGGCAGTGAACAGATTTTGCTTATTCCAGCTCCGCTGCCTGTTAATTGGTTAACGTCCATCGTTTTCCAGTCAAGCGACAACAAAACCACTTGCGAAGCCGATGCGCGGGATTTCGGCAATGTGCCGTTGCTGGACTTCAAGCGGGATGTCAGCGCACCCGCTTTCTCAAAAGCCACCGGATTGCACTGGCCGCCATCCGGTGTTGACGTTCCTTCGACCGATACCACTCTTGAGGCGCCCTTTGCAGCTGGCGGAATCATGGCGATATTGTTGCATCTGGGCAATATTGGGGAAGTTGGCATGCAAGCGTGTCGGTTGGCTTTTGATGCGGAGACAGATGTCGCGCAATCAATTACCGATCCGTTGATTTCATCGCTAGGGATGTGGATACAGACCGGTCAGCCAAACGCTACTGGTGATATTTCGAACAGCTTGTTCTGGGGTGCTGTTATGAGGGTGGCGGAATGCCGGTTCTCCGATGTTTCATCCACGCCGCCAGAAGTGGTGCTCGGCTATCTGCAATCGGCTGGCGAGGGTATGGACGAACGTATGAAGCTCGCACTAGTGAAATTGGTCAACGACCTGCGAACTATCGCCAGCTTCACCGATAGCACAATCACTGAGATTTTTGAGCGCCATCCAAAGTCTTTCTCTCGCGTCATGACGCTGTTTTTTCTGCGTGAAAAATGCGCCGACCTGTTGGCCTTCAAACATCCCCTGCTGACAGAATCGGATCTCATCGCCGCAGCTATCCTGTTCGCTGCCCGGGATGGCTGGCTGGGGCTACCGCTTCAACTGCGCAATTCTCCCGGTTCTCAGGGTGCCATTTCTCACCGTATGGCAGCAATGGCTCATCGTATGGCCGGTACCGGCCTTAACCTTGGGTCGCCACCATCTAGACCCTTGCCATTGCGTGAATTGTTTTTGCTCGGACAAAAAGGCTGGAGCACTGCCCAAAAAGATGCTGCACTGGTACTGGCGCGGGATTGCAAATGGGATGTTATCCAGACCCGTGTTAGCTTGAGTAAAGGCGACTATCGGCTGGTTGTCGATGGCGGCGGAATGCACATCATCATTGCAGGTGAGGCCAAAGCCGTGGCAACCGAGGTAGATCGTGAGCAATTTCTTATTGCACTGGCAAGCACGCCCATTTCCGATAAGCAGGATCGCAAGGTTCGCGACCGGCTGAAAATTTGAACACATAACCATGCGCATGATCCCCGACACTCCGCATGGCACACACAGCCAAGCAGAAAAACGCATCTTTGACCGGCTACGAGCGGCTTTTGCCAACGAGAAAGAAGGCAATTACACGGTCTATCACTCCCTCAATCTAACGCGCCATG
>CAYGMS010000449.1:0-2160 GCA_964350905.1 uncultured Thiobacillus sp.
GTGTCGCTGTATCTGGTGGTGCCACCGTCCGACATCAGCCGCACCAAGCCACTGATCCGGCTGATACTCAACCAGATCGGACGGCGCCTCACCGAATCGCTCGACGGCAGCGACGGCATCGCGCGCCGCCACAAGCTGCTGCTGATGCTGGACGAGTTTCCTGCGCTGGGTCGGCTGGATTTCTTCGAGTCGGCGCTGGCCTTCATGGCGGGCTACGGCCTGCGCGCCTTCCTGATCGCGCAGTCGCTCAACCAGATCGACAAGGCCTACGGGCAGAACCATTCCATCCTCGACAACTGCCATGTGCGCATTACCTTCGCCACCAACGACGAACGCACCGCCAAGCGCATTTCGGAAGCCTTGGGCACCGCCACCGAACTGCGCGCACAGCGCAACTACGCGGGCCACCGGCTGGCACCGTGGCTCGGTCATTTGATGGTGTCGCGGCAGGAAACCGCACGGCCACTGCTCACGCCCGGCGAGGTGATGCAGTTGCCACCTGATGACGAGGTGGTGATGGTGTCCGGCCATCCACCGATCAAGGCCCAGAAGATTCGCTACTACCTGGATGCGAATTTCAAGACGCGCATCCAGGCGCCGCCCCAACTTGTGCTGGGTCACTATGCCGATGGTCCGGCGCCACGACCCGACGACTGGACCGGACGGGCCATTCCCGCCGCACCGATTCCTGGTCGGGTCTTCTCCACGCACGGTGAGGCCATCGACGACGGCGGTCATCAGCAGCAGCCGGAACTGGCCGAAGTCGTATTCACGCCAGAGCCCGAGCACGCGGTGGATGACCTTGGGCTGTTCGATGACGACGACCTGCCGCTGCCCTTACCCACCCAGCTCGATCCGCGCCTGCAACGTACGGCGCGGCTGGCTGCGCTGGACCCTGACGACGGGATCGCGCTATGAGCCGCACTCGCCTGAACCTCTTCATCGAACCCGAGCACGCCAAGCGGCTCGACGAGCTGGCGACCATGAAGGGCTTGTCCAAGTCCTCGATCATCGCCGCCGCGCTGGCTTCGTTCCTATCGCCCGATTCCGGCGACCAGCGCGAGGCGGCTATCGCCAAGCGGTTGGATCGCTTGTCTCGCCAGCTCGACAAGCTGGAGCGCGACCAGAACATCCTGATCGAGACGCTGGCGCTGTACATACGCTACTTCCTCACCGTCAGCACGCCGGTGCCGGAAGCGCATCAGGAAGCGGCACGCGCCCAGGGCCGGGCACGCTTCGAGCAGTTCATCGAACAGCTCGGCCGGCACCTGCTGCGCGGACGCAGCCTGGTCAAGGATGTGGTCGAGGAAATCCAGCCTGATCAGAACCCGTTCTTCGGTCAGCAACAAAACGTTCGCGCCGCTACGCCTGACGACGAATCAGGAGCAGTCCCGTCATGAACAGCGCACTGCGTGATCATGACGGGTCGGCCTCGCTGGCGCTGGAGCGTCGTGTGCGCATGCTGCGCACGGCCATGGGCCCGGACATCGCCAGGGCTTTGGACGACCCCGACGTGGTGGAGGTCATGCTGAACCCGGACGGTTTGCTGTGGGTGGACCGGCTGGGCAGCGGCCGCGAACCGCTGGGCATCCGCCTCACGCCCGCCGATGGCGAACGCATCATCCGCCTGGTCGCAGCACATGTATGTGCCGAGGTGCATGCGGGCAAGCCGCTGCTGTCCGCCGAGTTGCCAGAGACGGGCGAACGTTTCGAGGGCGCGCTGCCACCCGTGACGCCAGGACCGGTCTTCGCGATGCGCAAGCGTGCGGTCGGCCTGATCCGGCTCGACGCCTACGTGACCGATGGCGTCTTGACCGAAGTTCAGGCTGCATTCCTGCGCAACGCGGTACGCGAACGCCAGAACATCCTGATCGCGGGTGGCACCAGCACCGGCAAGACCACGCTGGCCAATGCCCTGCTCGACGAGGTCGCCGCCACCGGCGACCGTGTGATCGTGCTGGAAGATACGGTGGAGCTGCAATGCACGGCACGTGACCACGTCCCCCTGCGCACCCGCGCGGGTGTCGTGACCATGACCGAGCTTGTTCGCTCGACCCTGCGGCTGCGACCGGACCGCATTGTCGTCGGTGAAGTGCGCGGCGCCGAAGCGCTGGACCTGCTCAAGGCCTGGGGCACCGGCCATCCAGGTGGCATCGCCAC
>CAYGMS010000450.1:0-2158 GCA_964350905.1 uncultured Thiobacillus sp.
ACGATGCTGTAGCCACGCGCCAGCACGCCTTCGGGGCTGAGGTGGTCAAGGCTGCTGCTGAGGCGCGCCAGGTTGAGCTGACGCTGCATGAGGCCATTCTGAATGGCGCGCCGCGACCGTGCGGACAGTGCATCCAGCCCGAGTTGCTCACGCCGGATGGCATGCAGCGGCGTCACCAGGCGCTGACTGAGTTGCGTGATCTGTCCCTGTTCACGGCTCAGGCGGGAACGGACGGCATGCTGCAGGCGCTGTGCCAATTGGCTTAACCCGAGCTGCTGGCGGCGCAGCAGTTCGGCGGGGTGCAGCAGCCGCCGTGCCAGGTAATCCAGGCGCTGGGTTTCACTCTGGTGCCGGCGAATCAGATGATGCTGAAGCTGGCGCGCCAGATGCCCCAGTTGCAGCAGCAACTCCTGCCGCACCGGGCTGGCAAGCTCGGCCGCTGCAGTGGGCGTGGGCGCGCGCAGGTCGGCGGCAAAATCGGCCAGCGTGAAATCGGTTTCATGGCCGACTCCACTCACCACCGGTATCGGGCTGGCGGCTATCGCACGTGCCACCGCTTCGTCGTTGAACGCCCACAGGTCTTCCAGTGATCCGCCGCCCCGGCATACCAGCAGCACATCGCACTCGGCTCGCGCACCGGCGGTGCGGATGGCTGTGGCAATCTGTGCGCCTGCGCCAGTGCCTTGCACCGGGGTCGGGTAGAGGATGACCGGCAAACCCGGCATGCGTCGCGCCAGCGCGGTCAGGACGTCGTGCAGCGCGGCAGCCTGCGGCGAGGTGACGATGCCGATGCAGCGCGGGAAACGGGGCAGGGCGCGTTTCCTGAGTGGATCAAACAAGCCTTCGGCTTCAAGTTTGGCCTTCAGCTTCAGGAACGCTTCATACAAACGCCCAGCCCCGGCGCGGCGGATGGATTCGGCGCCGAGCTGGAACTCACCGCGTGCTTCATACAATGAGGGCAGCGCACGGATTTCTACATGATCGCCGTTGGCGGGGGTGAAATCGGCAAACTGATTGCGGCCGCGGAACATCACGCAGCGCACCTGCGCATTGGCATCCTTCAGCGAAAAATACCAGTGGCCGGACGCGGCGCGAATGAAATTGGATATTTCGCCTTCGACCCACAACAAGGGGAGTTGCGACTCCAGCGCGCGGCGCGCCATGCGGTTTAATTCGCTCACCGTGAGCACAGGCAGGCTGGGCGTGCTGTCTGGGAGGTCGTCCAGTAAATCCATGGCGTGCAGGATAGCGGGTTTACATTCGGCATGGTTCATGCACAGGCTGAAAAAAAGCACTAAAAAAATCTTCAAAACCCTATTGACGATAGTTGTGTTTTTATAACTCTATGTTTTTTATATAAAAAGTGGATTGGTTACTTTTTGGGCCAAACTGCTTTTCCCTTTGTGTACGGGCGTTTACGAATTGCGGCAGGTAGTTCCACACAGACTTATCCACACCATCTGTGGAGAAGTCGTACGCTGGAATGGATGGGCCTTCAAAAAACGGACACTTGCCGAAACCGGTATGCGGGCGCTACATTCTGGTTGTTGTGTTTATTGGAGTGGTATCGAGTGCTTGCCATTATTGAGGCGGCCGGCTGGCCGATCTGGCCGTTGATCCTGGCGTCAATTATCGCCGTGGCCATTATTATCGAACGTGCCTACAGCCTGCGTACGCACGAAGTGGTGCCGCCGGATTTATTGCTGGCAACCATCAAGATTTATCAGGAACGCGGCGTAACCCCGGAACTGATCACCCGTCTGGCCGAAGGCTCGCCGATGGGGCGGGTTTTTTCTACGGCGCTGAAAAATGCGCACAACTCACGCGAGGTGATGAAAGAATCCATCGAGGAAGCTGGCCGGGCCGTCACACACGAACTCGATCGCTTTTTGACGTCGCTGGGCACCGTGGCCAGCATGGCACCGTTGCTAGGCTTGCTCGGCACCGTGATCGGCATGATCGAAATCTTTGGCGCCCAGACAGCAACCGGGACCAACCCCGGGCAACTGGCGCACGGGATTTCGATTGCGCTGTACAACACGGCTTTTGGCCTGATCGTGGCCATCCCCGCGATTATTTTCTACCGTTATTTCCGCGGCAAGGTGGAGTCGCTGGTGGTGGACATGGAGCAGCAGGCGATCAAGCTGGTGGAAATCGT
>CAYGMS010000451.1:0-2154 GCA_964350905.1 uncultured Thiobacillus sp.
GTGTATGGGTGAGTGTGGATTTAGGAACTAGGAGACAGGGGCTAGGGGATGTTGCTTCGCGCCTACTTTAAAATTGCGCGGCCAAAGGGCCGCTCGTCCCCTAATCCCTAGTTCCTAGTTCCCAGCCCCTAAAAAATGAAGTGTCCCTTCTGCGGCTCCCTCGATACCCAGGTCATTGACTCCCGCGTCAATGAGGCGGGCGACGCCATCCGCCGGCGGCGCCGCTGCGCGCAGTGCGACAAGCGCTTCACCACCTGGGAAACCGCCGAGCTGCGGCCGCCGCAGATCGTCAAGACCAACGGCACGCGCGAGGATTTTTCCGAAGCCAAGCTGCGCGAGAGCTTTCGCCGCGCGCTGCACAAGCGCCCGGTTTCAACCGAACTGGTCGATGCCGCCGTCAACCGGATTCGCCAGCATCTGCTGACCCTGGGTGAACGCGAAGTGCCTGCGCGCGAAATCGGGGAAATGGTGATGATCGAATTGAAAAAGCTCGACAAGATTGCCTACATCCGGTTTGCCTCGGTATATCGCAGCTTCCAGGATGTCGATGACTTCCGCGACGTCATCCGCGACATCGATCAACCCTGACATGTCTGTCGCAAATCGTTTCAGCGTTGCCGACCATGCCCACATGGCACGTGCGCTGCAACTCGCGGCAAAAGGCCTTTACACCACCACCCCCAATCCACGCGTCGGCTGCGTCATCGTCAAGGATGGCCATGTCATTGGCGAAGGCTGGCATCAACGTGCGGGCACGCCGCATGCTGAAATCCATGCGCTGAAAGCCGCCGGCGACGCAGCACGTGGTGCGACGGTATATGTCACGCTCGAACCCTGCTCGCATCACGGCCGCACGCCGCCCTGTGCCGAGGCGCTGGTTCAGGCCAGCGTGGCGCGCGTGGTGGCTGCGATGAGCGACCCGAATCCGCTGGTCGCAGGCAGCGGCATATCCATGCTGACCCTGGCTGGCATCCAGGCCGAGGTCGGGTTGATGGACAACGAAGCGCGTTCGCTCAACCCCGGTTTCATTTCACGCATGACCCGGCAGCGTCCGTGGGTTCGCCTGAAAACAGCCTCCACGCTGGACGGCAAGACCGCGCTCGCCAATGGCGCCTCGCAGTGGATCACCGGTGCGGCGGCGCGCACTGACGTGCAAAAACTGCGCGCCCGCGCCTGCGCCATTCTCACAGGCAGCGGCACGGTGCTGGCCGACAATCCACGCATGAACGTGCGCGATTTCGACATCGGCCGGCAGCCGCTCAAAGTCATCGTTGATTCCACCTTGCGTACCCCTGTGGATGCCGCGATTCTGCCTGCGCTCATCGCTTGCCATCATGCTGATCCGGCTACCCGCGCCGCACTCGAACAGGCCGGCGCCGAGGTGGTTGAACTGCCCGGAACGGGGGGACGCGTTGATCTGCTGGCACTGCTCACGCTGCTGTCGCAACGCGGTATCAACGAATTGCACGTCGAGGCCGGCGCCGCATTGAACGGTGCCCTGCTCGCAGCGGGTCTGGTCGATGAATGGGTGGCTTATATGGCGCCGATGGCGGTAGGGGACGATGCACGCGGGTTGTTCGCCCAGCCGGCACTGACATCGCTTGCCGACGCGGCACGGTTCAGGCTATCTGATGTGCGCCAGATCGGCGACGACCTGCGACTCACCCTGTTGCCCGGGTAAGCGTCTTCAAACAGTTGGGCTCAGCGACAGGATGCCGCCAGGAATCTAGGGCCTGTTCACACTAATTTCACATCTGCGTTGTTGCGAGAAAGCGATGGATGCAAGGCGTGTCGCGCCGGCAAGGGTCATTCCTTGCCAAGCGGCACAACGCCGCAGGCGCACTTTCTCGCAACAACCCGGAGGGGCGGGTCGATTCGGGCGCATCCCTTTGTCGCAATCCGCTTGCTGTGCTCGCACAGCGGCGCGTCCCGCTTCGCGGGCTGCATCCCGAATCGACCTCGCCGCAGGTGCGAAATTAGTGTGAACAGGCCCTAGGCGCGTACCGTGAATGCCTTGAACAATTCGGACAGTTCGTTCCCCACATCCTGCAGGGAACGTTCGCGGGTTGCACTCTGACTCAGACTTTCATTCCCGCATCCCTGACTGCGGAATGCCTGTATTGCGTAACGCTTGACGCCACGCCCGGCCAGATC
>CAYGMS010000452.1:0-2151 GCA_964350905.1 uncultured Thiobacillus sp.
AGTTAAACCACAACCGGAGAATAAAGATGACAAATGAAAAGAAGCCGCCACCGCCGCCGCCGCCACCGCCACCGGTTCGCTTGGTTAAGGGTACCGTTGATAAAGGTAGAACGCAGCCACCACCAACCCCAAAACCTCCGCCATCGACAAAGAAGCCCTAACAACGTCATCAATGCGGGCGTTAGAGAACAAATGAACATCGAGTATTTGGCAGATCACAAGGAAGTTATCCCTACGCTTGCCCAGTGGTTCTATGAAGAGTGGTCTTATCTGCATCCAGATCGGACACTTGCAGACGTAAAGCGGATCATGAATGAAAGAGCACACACAAACAGAATCCCAATCGCATTGGTTGCCTTCGAGGGCCAAGAACTGCTCGGGACAGTGTGCCTCAAAGTGCATGACATGGACACGCGTCCCGATTTAACGCCTTGGCTCGCCGGCCTCTATGTTTCAGCGCCAAGGCGTCGGCAAGGTATCGGAGCGGCACTTGTGTCGGCAATTGAGGAAACAGCCCTCGATCTTGGTGTGGGAAAACTGTATTTGTACACGCCAAAATCCGAATGTTTTTATTCAAGGCTTGGGTGGCACGTTAAGGAAAGGGCCGAGTACCATGGTTATCCCGTTACCCTTATGCAAAAAGAAATCGTTCTCTAATAACGCATTCAACACTGACGCACATCAGCGGCACATCGCGCCATTTTTGCTCGCGCATTAACGCCAACGTTTTGCTAACCGGCCATTTCATGCCGGTTAGTGTCTTGGCGAACCGCAATACGCCTGCCTCAACTCCCGCGCCGCATTCACCATATTTCCCAGCGCCGTTTCCGTCTCGGCCCAGCCGCGCGTTTTCAAACCGCAGTCGGGGTTCACCCACAGATTGTGCGGCGGAATGACCTGAGCGGCTTTCTCCAGCAGCCGCTTCATGTCATCCGCCGACGGCACGCGCGGGCTGTGGATGTCGTAGACGCCGGGGCCGATTTCGTTGGGGTAGTTGAACTCGCCGAAGCCACGCAGTAGTTCCATGTCCGAGCGGCTGGTTTCGATGGTGATGACGTCGGCGTCCATCGCAGCGATCGCGGGCAGGATATCGTTGAATTCCGAATAGCACATGTGAGTGTGGATCTGGGTCGCGTCGGCGACGCCGGATGCACTGATGCGGAACACACGGCTTGCCCAGTCGAGATAGGCCGGCCAGTCCGTCTTTCTGAGTGGCAGACCTTCGCGATACGCCGGCTCGTCGATCTGGATGATGCCGATGCCGGCGGCTTCGAGGTCGACCACTTCGTCGCGGATCGCCAGTGCAATCTGCAGCGCAGTCTGAGAACGCGACTGGTCGTCGCGCACGAAGGACCATTGCAACATTGTTACCGGACCGGTCAGCATGCCCTTCATCGGCTTGTCGGTAAGCGACTGCGCGTAGGCGGTCCAACCCACAGTCATCGGTTGCGGACGCGATACGTCGCCGTAAATGATCGGCGGCTTGACGCAGCGGCTGCCGTAGGACTGCACCCAGCCGTTTTGCGAAAACGCATAGCCGTTCAATTGCTCGCCGAAGTATTCGACCATGTCGTTGCGCTCGGCTTCGCCATGCACCAGCACGTCGATCCCCAGCGTTTCCTGTTTTTCGACGGCATAGCCGATCTCGCGCTGCATCGCGGCGGCGTAATCGGCCTCGCTGATGTCGCCTTTTCTGAAATGTGCACGGGCGCTGCGTATCTCTGCCGTCTGCGGGAACGAACCGATGGTGGTGGTGGGGAAAGCCGGCAGCTTGAAGCGTGTGCGCTGTGCGGTCTGGCGGACCGCAAAGCCATTGTTGCGCACGTCATGCACCGACGACAATGCGGCCAGACGCGCGCCCACCGCGGCATCGTGCACCCGGGTTGAGGCGCGTCGCGATGCCAGTGCCCGCGCATTGTCGGCCAGCGCCTCTGCTACTGCCTGGCGGCCAGAATTAAATGCGGTTTTGAGCGTGGCCAGCGCGGCGATTTTTTCATCGGCATAGGCCAGCCAGCTCTTGAGTTCGGCATCCAGCCGGGGTTCATTCGCCAGATTCACCGGCACGTGCAGCAATGAACACGAGGGCGCGAGCCACAGCCGGTCGGCCAGCCGCTGGTGCAGGCCGTCGAAACGGTCGACCACGGCAGCCAG
>CAYGMS010000453.1:0-2149 GCA_964350905.1 uncultured Thiobacillus sp.
GGCCTGATCAAGGAAAATGGCTGCAAGGCGGGCCTGGTATTCAATCCGGCTACCCCGCTGGACGTGCTGGAATACACGCTGGACAAACTCGACATGGTGTTGCTGATGTCGGTCAACCCCGGCTTCGGCGGCCAGAAATTCATTCCTTACGTGCTCGACAAGGCGCGCGCCGTGCGCAAGATGATCGACGACCGTGGTCTCAAGGTGAACATCGAGATCGACGGCGGCGTCGGTCCTGCAAACATCGCCGAAGTGGCACGTGCCGGCGTGGATACCTTTGTTGCAGGTTCGGCCATCTTTGGTGCCGCCAAGGACAGCGATCCGCAGCGTTACAACAGCGTGATCGCTGCCATGCGCGCGGAACTTGCCAAGGTCTGATTTTTTCCTCCGCGAAGGATGCGAAGAAACGCGAAGCAAAGATTTCCTTCGCGACCCTTCGCGTCCTTCGCGGATATAAAGCCAATATGAAAAACTTCCCTCTCCCGATTAAAGCCGTCGTCATTGATCTCGACGGCACCCTGATCCATACCGCCCCCGATCTGGCCCACGCAGCCGAACTGATGATGGCCGACCTGGGCAAGCCTTGCCCCTCGCTGGAAACCATTTCCTCCTATATCGGCAATGGCGTGTCGCGGCTGGTCAAGCGGGTGCTGACCGGCGAGATGGATGCCGAGCCGGATGCCGGATTGTTTAAGCAAGCCATCGCGCTGTATCAAAAGCATTACGGCGAACATGTGTCGCTGCATTCACGTCTGTTCGATGGCGTGGTTGAAGGTCTGGATGCGTTCAAGGCGATGGGGCTGCATGTGGCCTGCATCACCAACAAGGCGGAAGCCTTCACGCATCCGTTGCTGAAGGACACCGGCCTGTTCAATTATTTCGAGCTGATCCTGTCCGGTGATTCGCTGCCCAAGCGCAAGCCCGATCCGTTGCCCTTGCTGCATGCCTGCGAGGTGTTCAAAGTGCAACCGGCCGAACTGCTGCTGATCGGCGATTCGCTCAACGATACCCAGGCGGCCCGTGCGGCGGGCTCACCTGTTTTCTGTGTGCCCTATGGCTACAACCGTGGGCGCCCGGTGAGCGAACTCGATCTGGATGCGGTGGTGCCAAGCCTGCTTGAAGCGAGCAAGCTCGTCTGCAAAGCGATCTGAGCATGGAGATGCCCGTGACATTCAAGCGATGGTGCAGGTGAAACGCGTTCTCTACGTTTCGCCTTTCACCCTTCACTTTTTCACGGACTTGCCATGACTGAACAAGACTTTTTTGACCTCGCCCGACAAGGCTTCAACCGGATCCCCTTGGTGCGCGAACTGCCCGGGGACCTGGAAACGCCGCTGTCGGTTTATCTCAAGCTGGCCAATGCGCCCTATACTTACCTGCTGGAATCGGTGGTGGGCGGTGAGCGTTTTGGCCGCTATTCCTTTATCGGCTTGCCGGCGCGAACCGTGTTGCGGGTGCGTGCACATCTGCTGACGCTGGAAACCGATGGCCAGGTGGTGGAAGATCACAGCCTGCCCGACCCGCTGGCTTTCATTGCCGAATTTCAGGCGCGTTTCAAGGCCGCACCGGTGGCCGGTCTGCCGCGTTTTACCGGTGGGCTGGCGGGCTACTTTGGATACGACACCATCCGCTATATCGAAAAGCGGCTGACCGACAAGCATAAAGATGATGTGCTGCACACGCCGGACATTCTGCTGATGCTGACTGAAGAACTGGCGGTGTTCGACAACCTGGCCGGCAAGCTCTATCTCATCACCCACGCTGATCCGATGCAGCCCGATGCCTATGCTGCGGGCCACTTGCGTCTGGCCGAACTGGCCGAGCAACTGCGCGCACCGGTGACGCTGCCAGCCGAACCGGTGACGGATGTGGCGGAGCCGGTTTCCGAATTTGGTGAAGCCGAATTCAAGGCGGCGGTACAAAAGGCCAAGGACTACATCGCTGCGGGTGATGTGATGCAGGTGGTGATTTCGCAGCGCATGGCCCGCCCCTTTGCGGCTTCGCCCATGTCACTGTATCGCGCGTTGCGCAGCCTCAACCCTTCTCCGTATATGTTTTATTACGATATGGGCGGATTTCATATCGTGGGCTCGTCGCCCGAAATCCTGGTGCGTCTGGAAGGCGATACCGTCACCTTGCGCCCCATTGC
>CAYGMS010000454.1:0-2143 GCA_964350905.1 uncultured Thiobacillus sp.
CCGCTGTGCCAAGCTGCTTTGCCAATGCGCCATAGGTTATGGGTTGGCCAGCCGGGATGGCCTTCAGCGCATGCCACACACGAAGCTGGAATGGCGTGCCTTGTGGTGTAAAGTGCAAATCGAACAGGTGCCCGGGGTTGTCCCAGTAAGCATCCAGTTCACGGGCCAGGCGGCGCGTGCGCGCGTCTGGTTTGGTTGTGGATACAGTTGAGTCAGCAGGCAAGAAATCCAGCCGCGTCAGTGTGTCGCCGCTGAAACTGACACCGAGTGGACACATCGGGGCAGGGAGGATGGCATCGTATGCTTGCATGGCTGCATTTTAGACCAGGGATTTGCCGTCAAGCGTGGAAACCCTGCCAACGGGGGATGGGTGAACCGGGGGTGATTTTGATTGAAACTGCCAAAGGTTTGAATTTGGAGTGGCCCTTGCCTGTTGTCGGCCAGAGCTGGCATTGGCGGGGGCGCTATGTATGTCCGGTGTCACGGCCAAAGCTTCCATCGCTCTGGATGTGTCAGGGTGGATAAAAACATAAAGGCATGAGCCTTGCCGCACCCCGCCAGAATGACCACGGTAGATGGATCATTGGGTAAGGCTGTAGCATTAAAAGTGTTTATATGATCACTAAAGGATGAGTTGCGATGAAAAAAACGCCTTCTGCTAAGTACCTCGAAAAAGCCAAGCTTCTGACCAAGAAGGAAAACGAACGCCTGCTGTCCAGAATGCGAGCACGGTTAGTGGATAAATTGAAAGATGAAAAACTCAGTGCCCTGGAATGTGTGGCGCTTCAGCTTGAGAAGGAGGATGAGAAGCTAAAGGAATGGCGTGCGATGACGGCTGAAATGAGGAAAAAGGAAAAGAAGGCCAAGTAGCCCGATTCCGATTGGAAGCCTGCCAATGAAGCGACTGTCTCAGTACGGCCAGAAGCGGTCATCTGAGCATTTCTCCTACAGCAAACATTCTGTCCGGATTATCATTACATATGCGGACAGACACCTCGACGAACCGGCGATGAATCAATCAGTTACAGCCCATCAGCATGTTCTGCGAATTTCAATAATACAGACCAGCCGGTCTGGTGAATGACTGTTAGCGATCATATGGTCAATCTGAGCGAAATTTTGGACATGTATTTTCATGGCGAAGAAGGAAAAACAATCTTCTCGCGTCCATTCAATCGGAGCCTACTTGAGGAAGATGACGCCTCGATATTGTTGAAAAAGGTTCGCGATGCTGGCGATGATCGCTCTATGGTCTTGGTGTCCGCAATGGTGTGCGAGACGTATATTGATCGTCTCCTTGCAATTCTCCTTCCGAAGTACAGTCGCCTTCTCGACGATGCAGGCAACTTTACGCTTTCGACAAAAATCAAACTTCTTGAGTCGTTCGAAATTATCCCGCTGCATCTAACCCGTGCGGCTGATCTAGTCCGCCAGATCCGGAATGCATTCGCTCATAACCTTGAAGTTTCATCACTATCGGATGTCGACCCAAAGCTTCTTAGGAAACTCCGAGGCTTGTATGACGAACGGAAAATTCGAACTGACATTGGCCCTGATGATCTTTCTAACCTGTTTTCGGTAGTTTCATACTTGGCCACTTCGGTACTCTATGCTTATCGTGAAAGCTTCCGCCACTTCGCAGTGGCTGTTCGTCAACCAGAGTTTGTGGATGCCCTTGCGGCTCAGCATTTATCAGAGCATAAAGCCGTTATCAAGGCACTAACCGAACATGATCGCTAACCCAACGCTCAAGCGGGACGGCGCTCAAGCGCGCCGCCCCTTAGCTCCACGTTGAGCGTCTGCTTTCCGAACCGGCCAACTTCCGCTTTGGTCGTGAGGCGTCATTACGTATCCATCCTAAACAAAAACGCCCGCAGAAGCGGGCATTTCGTATTGCAGCGTGAACCGGTTTACTCGGCAGCCGGTGCAGCAGCAGCGCCGCCCTTGACCTTGCGAGCCGGCAGCTTTTCCTTGATGCGTGCGGACTTGCCTGAACGCTCGCGCAGGTAGTACAGCTTGGCGCGGCGGACATCGCCACGGCGCTTCACTTCGACGCTGGCGACCAGCGGCGAGTGGGTCTGGAAGGTACGCTCGACGCCTTCGCCTGCGGAAATCTTGCGCACGGTGAAAGCCGAGTTGAGGC
>CAYGMS010000455.1:0-2141 GCA_964350905.1 uncultured Thiobacillus sp.
GGGTTGTAGCTGGGGATTGCGATGAGCTGCTGACCGTTGGCCGGGGGTTGCCCTGTGGCAATACCAAGAAATCTTAATATGGCGCCATTTGTGTGCGCAATCGATACCGCAAAGCGCCACAATAGTAGCGACTAGATAACAACTGACACTTGCCACAAAGCAAACCATGCAAAAAATAATCGTCATTCTTGTTTCAGTCGGGATACGCCTTTTTTACGCAACCGCTATAGCGCTTTTTGCAGGCCGACTTGGCATTGGGATTGCCATGGGCTTTGACATGGGCGCATCGGCAGGCGCCCTTGCTCTCGTCGGTATCTATTTGTTTACATTCATTCCCGCCTTATTGCTTGCTTTGCTGCCTGCGGCTGTCATTACAAAACCACCGCTCCCCCTCAAGATTTGGTATGGGTGGGTTGTAATATTGCTTGTGGGCGCAGCTTCATACGGCACGTATTACAAGGTAAATGATCTGATTAAAGCGTATTCGTCCACCCCTCATGGCACGATCTGTTTTTCTGTATCAAATCAAAAAAACACAGCATGGATTGACCTGCAAACTTCTGGAGGCCAGTTCCAACGATTTAACTCGAATGGACTAAAGAATTCATGGTGTTCGAACTGGACCTCCTCACACGATCCCATGTGGTTCCGCTTCTACAGCAAAACCGAATTAAATATTTCGGGCCAGCGCGCGTCAGAGGAAGATTTGGTTACAGCCTCAAAGCCCATATCTGTGACGGTCTCTCCCAGAAGCAAAACCTGCATAGATCTAAAATTGGACCATCGGAAAACACCTAGCTCATGGTCGGCGGAAATTGTCTCGTGCAAGAGCCTCAATGACCCGGTGATCAATCGATTTGGCGGTTAATGACTGACAGCATGAGCAGTGCGGATGAGCGCAAGATCGCAGTCCATCCAGTCATCGCCCCTCTGGTTTTGCCCCCTCTTGGCCCCGCCGAAAACCGAGCCTGCCGGGTGGGCGGCAAAGAACTCGCCCCGCTTTTGTTATGTTTCAGAAGTTGGCGGGGCTCAAACACCTTTGCCGCTGATCCACCCGGCAGGCTCAGTTTTCGGCGGGACTGAGAGGGGCAGCAGGTCAAAACCAGTTCGGTAATGACTGGGGGTTTACGATTAGCATCTGGGCTTCGTGCCTAACCTTTTCACGGATGAATAACGCGATCTTATTAAGTAAATGCTGAGCACACTATTTATTGCCAGCGCGATTCTTGCGACGGTTTTATTTGTACTTATGATCTTTTTCGATGTTTGGGTTTATCTAAACACTAAAGACCTAGCTTTTGTTTTGAGTGTTTGGGTAAAGAGACACAAGGAAATAGATCAACGCCTGATGCCAAAGCAAGCAATCTTGCTAAAGGCAATTTGTGCAACGGAGCTCGGTATAAAGTATTTCTTTTATTTCGTATTTATTCCAATTGCTGCCTTGTACATTTTTTCCCTGTTTATGGTGTGAAACATTAACAATTGCGTGAGCCTTTCACTTTGAGTACCACGAGAAACCAAACAGCAATGATCCTCGCCGCAGGTCGCGGTGAGCGCATGCGCCCGCTCACTGATCACACGCCGAAGCCTTTGCTGCAGGTGGGCGGCAAGCCGCTCATCGTCTGGCATGTCGAGCGCCTGCGGGCGGCGGGCTTTACGCATATCGTCATCAATCACGCGCATCTTGGGCAACAGATCGAGGATGCGCTGGGGAACGGTGACTCACTGGGCGTGTCGATTGTGTATTCGCGTGAAGGTACGGCGCTGGAAACGGCGGGGGGGATTGCGACTGCGCTGCCCTTGATCAGGGGCGAGGTGTTTCCGGTGGTGAATGGCGACGTTTATACCGAGTTTGATTTCAGCCGCCTGGCTGAACCGATGGCGCGACTGGCTGCGGGGCATGACCTGATGCATCTGGTGCTGGTGGATAACCCGCCGCATCACCCGAATGGGGATTTCGTGCTGGATGGCAACCGGGTGGGCCGGATCGATCCTTCGCTGACGCCGCAGCCAGACCGGTTTACGTTCTCCGGGGTGGGGGTGTATCACCGGGCGCTGTTTGATCAGACCGTGGCGGGGGTTAAAGCGCCGCTGGCGCCGCTGTTGTTTCAGGCGATCGATGCCGGGCGGGCCAGCGGCGA
>CAYGMS010000456.1:0-2141 GCA_964350905.1 uncultured Thiobacillus sp.
CGTGATGTTGCCCTTGCTGGTTTCGATCAGCACGCGCGGGTTGGCCGGCTGGCCGCTAACGGGTGCGGTGGAGACCGCCTGCTTGCCGGGCTCGCTGGCGCCACAGCCGGAAATGCCGAGCATGAGCGCACCGATAAACAGGGTGGTGGGAAACAGGGACAAGCGGTTCATCGACAGACTCCAAGTGTGAGGTGGCTGAATTTTACGGCTGGAAGCCAGTGTGTCCAGTAATGCTTCGTGTAAGCCGAATGTTAGGGAAACACTGGACAAGTCCTTCGACAGGCTCAGGACGAACGGCAAGCAATTGATTTCGTTCGTGGTGAGCCCTTCGGTGCAACTCAGGACAGGCTTGTCGAACCACACAGTAAACCAGTTTTTAGTGTTTTCTTAGATGCCCGCTTGCAGATGCTGGTTGATCGTATCGCGCACGGTTTCCAGTGGCAGGCAGCCGCTGGAAACCGGGTACAACTGCGCGTCCTGCTGCACGATGATCGATGGAAAGCCGCTGACGCCGGCCTGACGTGCCTGTCTGAAATGTGCCTGGGTGCGGCTGCGGGCGGTGTCGCTGTCGAACGCCTGCAAAAAAGTTGCGGCATCGAGGCCCAGGCCTGTGGCCAGTTCGGTGAGGACATCGGTCTGTGTCACGTCGCGGCCCGCGGCATAAAACGCGGACTGAATCGCCTTGAACATGGCAAAGATCAGCGTTGGCTCCAGCCCGCCCACGGTGATCACGGCACGGCTGGCCGGCTCGGTATCGTAGACGAAACCGTCCGGCAAGGCGCCTTCAAACTGGAACGGCTGGCCGGTGCGTTCGTGTACGGCGTGCCAGTGATGGAGGATGTCCTCGCGCGCGGAAGCTGTCATCGGCGTGGTTTCTCCCGGCCGCAGCCCGCCCAGCACCAGCGCGATTTTCATGCGGTCATGGAATTCGTCGCGCAGGGTTTCGAAGGTCGGCGAAAAGCCCCAGCACCACGAACACATCGGGTCGGCGAAATACCAGAGGATGGAGGTGCTCATGTGCGTGCTCCTGCAGCGTGGAGGATGAACAACAGGATACGCGACCCGCTGAGCGGGCGCGTAACGCTTTTCAGGGCGTGGTGTCGTCTTCGTGCCCGGGCGGGCTGTCGTCGTCCATGATGACGCTGTGCGCCGGGCCTTCGAGGTCGTCGAACTGGCCGCTTCTGACGGCCCACAGCATGACCCAGGCGATGGCGCCAACCAGTACGAGGCTTAAGGGAATGAGCAGCAGCAGGATGTCCAAGGTTCAGGATTCCGTGGTGAGTGACGGGCGTGCCTGGCCCGCATCAGGATCGCTGCCGTGCTTGAAGTCGGATAGCCGCAGCGCGTTCAGCACCACCAGCAGCGAACTGGCCGACATGCCGATGCCGGCGATCCACGGCGTGACGTGGCCAAGTGCGGCGGCGGGAATGGCGATGAGGTTGTAGCCCAGCGCCCAGCCCAGGTTCTGGCGGATGATGTGCTGGGTTTTGCGGGCCAGGGCAATGCCGTCGGCGAGGGTGGCGAGGCGACCGCCCAGCATCACCATGTCGGCCGCGGCTTGTGCCACATCCGCCCCTTCGCCCATGGCGATGGAAACTTGCGCACCGGCCAGTACCGGTGCGTCGTTGATGCCATCGCCCACCATGGCAACGATGCGGCCTTGTTGTTGCAGTGTCTTGACGTAGGCGAGTTTGTCTTCCGGCAGCGCGCCGGCACGCCATTCGGTGATGCCGAGTTGTTGCGCAATGGCTTGCACGGCGGCTTCGCCATCACCTGACAGCAGGTGCAGGCGCAGGCCCTGTTGTTGCAGCGCAATCAGCGAAGCGGCGGCATCGGCTCGAGGCGAGTCGGCCAGCGCAAACCAGGCGATCAGTCCGGATTCATCGCCCAGCGCCACCCAGCTTTCCTCGCTGGTTTGTTCTGGCGGTGCAGGCGGCTGTTCCGTTTGTGCGGCGAAGCGCGGCGAACCGACACGGTAAGTGCGGCCATTGATCGTGCCTTCGACGCCGCGCCCCGGCGTGTTGCGAATCTCGCTGGCGCTGAACGCCGGGAAATCTGCCATGCGCAGTGCACGTGCGATGGGATGTTCGGAGCCGGCTTCAAGTACCGTCGCCAATGCGCGGACCTCGCTTTCGCTGCGA
>CAYGMS010000457.1:0-2139 GCA_964350905.1 uncultured Thiobacillus sp.
ATGCGCTGTTCCAGATCAAGGTGTTGCGGGCGCGCCAGTCGGCTTGAATTTACCTTGATGGAGGGTTTGAGGTGTGGGAGTTCAGATTTGACCTGGTAGAACGAGCACGTTCGGTCGTGCTTCTCAGACAGCTACCGCCAAGAGCGGTCAGGGTTTTAACTGCGAATGGCCGTTTTTGTTAAGTCTTGTCCGACGCCTGCCCGCTGGGCTCGTGCGTACTGGCAGGCCTGCGCGTGGGGGAGGCATCGTACAACCTTTAACACCGGGAGAACGTCATGAACCAATCGCAACCGAAGAATCCCGCCGAGATGTATGAGCACTATTTTGTGCCGGCCATGTTTCTTCCGTGGGCCACCATCCTGCTTCGCCATGCCGCCCCCCAATCACGGGAGCGGGTACTTGACGTGGCATGCGGGACGGGCATTGTTGCGCGCCAGGCAGCACCCTCGGTTGGGACGGACGGGCAGGTGGCCGCACTCGATATGAACCCGGCAATGCTTGCTGTGGCTCGTGCCCTCCCTGCGCCATCGGGCGCGACGATTAATTGGCAAGCAGGAAATGCCATGGCCTTGCCTTTCCCGGATGGCGCTTTTGACGTCGTGCTCTGCCAACACGGGTTACAGTTTGTTCCGGACCGTACAGGTGCCGTGCGCGAGATGCGCCGCGTCCTGGCGCCCGGAGGACGGGTTTTGATAATCGTCTTGCAAGCGCTCTCGCGACACCCCGTCTTTGAGGCGCTTATGGAATCGGTGGCGCGTCACCTCTCGCTACCGGTATCCGCCGTCATGACCCCGTTTGCCTTGTCCGATGCCGACGAGCTGCGGACCATGTTTACGGCAGTGGGATTTAAGAAGGTGGACATACTCCCAGAATCGACCATGGTCCGGTTCCCCGAACCAGAGCACTTTGTGCCGCTTGCCGTGATCAGCTCAGCGGCGGCGGTACCGGCCTTTGCCCAACTGCAAGCGCCAGCGAGGGCGGCGCTTCTCGAGGCGGTTCGAGTAGAAGTTGAGCCAGTCGTTCGCAGGTACCGGGACGCTGAAGCCGTTACCTTCCCGATGTTTGCGTACATCGTGGTGGCTACCGCATAACTGTTGCTTTGGATAGGCCGCCCAACCATGGCTTGCACAGCAAGGGGAAAACGGACAAGTCGCGCTAATGTGGCGCACTCTGTGCCTGGGCCACGAGCTGCACAACCAGTTCTTCCGTGATCACCAGCACTCGCTCGCTCAATTCAGCTACCCGAGCGGCATCCCTGCGCATCTTCGCAGGCTCCCGGCTCGCGAACAGTACCTGCTGATACGGTTCCCACTCGCGCCGGACTCGCACAACGCCAGCCTTGATCTGCGCTGATGCGAGTGGCGAATTTTCAATCTGGATGAGAACGGCGGTGAAGTGCGCACGGCTGAGATGCAATTCCATATCGGCCGGAATGTCATAAAGTCCCCATGTGCGATAGAAATAGAATTTGGCCATACGCTGCGACAGCATGCGCTGGCGCCCCGCGACACTGATCAGGTGATCAAGTGGCGCGGCGGTAACATCCTTGTAGGCCAGTGTCGCGTTGTGTGCTGCTTGCTGTAGGGCTTCGTTGGCGTCATAGAGCGCCACGGCACCCGCCTTGCTTGGTGCTGCCATCAAAAGTGCCTTGAATTGAGGCCATGCGCCTTCCAGGTTGGCGACCGCACTCCGCACCGTCGGGGTTGGCTGAAACGTTTTCAGTGCCGCGAGTTGGAATTCAAACTGTTTGATCGATTCCTGCAGAATGGCTCGGGCGTCATCGGCCGCGATTCCTTGCCCCAGCATGAGGTACGCCTTCACCATGCGCTGAGTGAGCATGCGTTGACGTCCCGCCATATTCACAGCAGATGCAGTATTCATCTTTTTTGTCGCCGCCGGGGGAGCTTCTGCATGCACCGACAATGTCGGCACTGCAAACACCAACCCTGCCAGGAGCCATACACACAATCGGAATCTGTCCATGAAGAATCTCCTGTGGAGGGCAGGCTTCATGACTGCCTCACGCAAGCCGCGCCTTATTAAGCAGTCTGACCAAATCCTTGATTTCCTTTTCAGATAACTTCTCCTTGACCGCGGTGCTCATCACGGTCATCAATTCAGACATCGCCTGTTCGATCA
>CAYGMS010000458.1:0-2139 GCA_964350905.1 uncultured Thiobacillus sp.
CACGCTCAACCCTTTGGGCCTCGTCCAGCGTAATCAGGTCACATACCTGCTCGCGACATCGCTCACCGACCGGAACGATCCACCCACGGTACTGTCATTTGCGATGCATCGGGTGACCGACGCCGAGAAAGCCTATCAAGCTGCAAAGTTGCCCGCAGATTTTTCCCTGAAGGCTCACATCGCCGAAGGCAAGATGGGTTTTTCCCAAGAAGGGATGAAGATCAGGAAGATAAAGCTGAAAGCCTGGTTCTCGAAAAACCTTGGCACCGCACTCGCCCAGACGCGGTTCTCGGAAGACCAGACAATCGAGGCCAGTGGAGACGGCGTCGAGCTGACTGCCACGGTCGTCGACAACATGACCCTTCGCTGGTGGCTTCTTTCAAAGACCGGGGACATCGTGGTGCTCGAACCTGAAGATTTGCGCAAGTACATCGCAAAACAACTGCGCGAAGGCGCAGCGCGATACGGCTGATCTTGCCATATTTATAAAATGGGCGGATTAGAAATCAATGGCTGCTCATCACTTACTGTCGAGGCATCTGTCATCCTGATTATCCTCAATTTAGGGGTAATAAGATGGCAGACGACAAAGCCAGACCGAATAAAGAAGCTTCCAGCAAACCCTTCCCTGCGACACATATCGTCAACCCCCCTGTCATTCTGATTCCAGTTGGGCCGCGCACCCCCTGCGCTGGCCCTATCTGGCCCATATCAACGACGAGAGGGAAAACCATGAAAACACTGATCGCAGCAATGTGTGTATTGGCGCTGGCGGGTTGTGCATCGACCGATAGCAAGCAGCAAGACGCCTCCTCCTCCGCAGACAAATCCGGCATTGAATCCCGCCGTCTGGCCGAGACAGCATTTGAAGAAGCCGGCGGCACATTGAAGCTGGTATTCGATGCGCAGGGGAATTGGGTCAGGATTACGACGACGGGAACGGCAGCAATGACTGACGATACGCCGGGTGGGCGTGAATCCGCGATGATGATTGCCACCATGCGCGCCAAACGCACGGTGGCGGAATTCCTGAGCAACGAGATCCGCTCCAGCAAGACGATGACCCGCATTGCCCGCAGCTACGCCCGGACTTACCAGACGTCGGCCAGTACAAAACCGGTGGAGTCGTTGGGCGCCGATGTTGATGCGTCCATGAGCCTGCCGGCCGACACCGAAAAAGACCGGCACGCCCAGCAACTGGCTTCCACCCTGACCGAGCAGATTCGGGATAACAGTTCGGCCATTCTCAAGGGCGTGTACGTCAGCCAGCGTAGCTTCGAAGGCGAACGGGTTACCGTTGAACTCACGGCCAGTCTGGAATCCATCAATGCCGCGCGCCAGGTATCTCGGATGATGCGTGGGGCGATGCAATGAAATGGCTGCTGCTTGCCGCTGCCCTCCTCTGCCAGAATCTTCAGGCCGAGGAAGTAAGCGTGACCGGCTATGGGGCAACAGTGGACGAGGCGTTACAGAACGCCAAAATTGCTGCTGTCGAGCAGGTAGCCGGCACGTTCATCACCGGAAAATCGACGCTGGATGGCGACCAATACCGCTCGCGCACAGACCAATACAACGGCGGCCTGATCAAGCGGCACGAAGTCCTGTCGGTGATCGAACAGGACGGTCTGTTCGCCGTGCGCATTCAGGCCGATGTCGATACCACCAAGGTGAACAGCGTGATCGAATCAAGCGGTGCGGAAATCACCGCGCCAGTCGCCGACAAGATCGAGAAGTCACAAGACGACTTTGAAAAAACCAAACGGATCGTCGAGGCTCTCGACAATCCAGCCCAGGCCTTCGCCGTGCAGGTGAAAAAGGTAACCTACCGAAACGAGGGCGATCTGACGAAGATCATCGCGGAACTCCAGATCATCTACTCGCCCAAGTGGTATGACGATGTCCATTTGATGGCCAAAACGATCGGGCGCAAGGTCGATATTGGCGCGTGGTGGAAGGACGCCCTGTGGGGACTGGCCGCCTTGACGGCCGCCATTAATCCGGCCCTGCCGGGCACGATGTTCTCTATTGCCCGTCACGCCGAAAGTAAACAACAGGCGAGCCCCGAATACATGGCCTGCTTCGGTAAAGACAACGGCTGGGACGTAGATGAATGCTACGAAATCCGCCACCCGCTGACCA
>CAYGMS010000459.1:0-2136 GCA_964350905.1 uncultured Thiobacillus sp.
CTCTCGATCAATGCGGCCCAGCCCCTGTTCCGCAAACAGAACCTGGTGCAGTACGAGCAGTCCAAGAACCAGGTGAAGATTGTCGAAATACAGTTCAAGGCCGCCGAGCAGGATTTGGTCCTGCGCGTCGCGCAAGCGTATTTCGATGTGCTGCAGTCGCAGGACAACATCGTCTTCATCAATTCGCAAAAAGCCGCCATCACCGAACAGCTGGCTTCCGCCAAGCGCAACTTTGAAGTGGGCACCGCCACCATCACCGACACCCACGAAGCGCAGGCGCGCTTCGACCTTGCGGTCGCACAGGAAATCGCCGAGCAGAACAGTCTCAGCATCCGCCTGCGCGCGCTGGAAAAACTCATCGGCAAACCCGCTGGCGCGCTCGACACGCTGGTCGAACTGAAACCGCCGAAAGCCGAAACCGGCAACATCGACGAATGGGCGACGCGCGCTGCCGATGGCAACCTGCAGGCCGAAATCCAGCGCCTGTCCAAGGCCATCGCCGACCAGGAAGTGGAACGCAACCGCGCCGGTCATTACCCCACGGTTGATGCCGTAGCGGGCTACACCATCAGCAACGGCCAGAACTTTGGCGCCCTGCAGGTGGACACCCGCACCGCCACCATCGGCGTTGAACTCAACCTGCCGATCTACCAGGGCGGGCTGACCAGTTCACGCGTGCGTGAAGCCGTCGCCAATCAGGAAAAAGCACGGCAGGATCTGGAAGTCGCCACCCGCGAAGCCAGCCTGCAGGCACGTCAGGCCTGGCTCAACGTCAGCAGCGGCGCAGCCCGCGTGCAGGCGCTGGAACAGGCACTCGTCTCCAGCAAGGCGCAACTCGCTTCCACCAAGCTCGGCCTGCAGGTAGGCGTGCGCACCAACCTCGACGTGCTCAACGCCGAGCAGCAGGTGTTCTCCGCCCAGCGCGACCTGGCCGGCGCCCGCTATGCCTATCTGCTGGCAGGCTTGTCGCTCAAGGCTGCGGCCGGCACGCTGTCGGCTGATGACCTGCAGGCCATCGACAAGCTGCTGACCAGCCAGCGCAGCAGCTCGGCCGCATCCGCTGCCGGGATCGAGGCTCAGATGGCACCTGCCACCCTGGCCTTGAAACAGGACAACCTGACACTTGGCCGGGCAACCAAGACCGCCTCCCGCTGAAAGCCGGCCAGCGCACGAAGCGGCCTCCGCGCATCACCGCCACCCCATCCCAGTCCGCCTGATCTTCGCCGGACTGGGACTGCTGTTCATGGCGCTCGGCGTGCTCGGAATTTTTCTGCCCGTGCTACCAACGACGCCCTTTCTGCTGCTGGCGACCGCCTGCTTCGCGCGTTCTTCGCGGCGCATTCATCACTGGCTGCTTGAGCAGCCGACCTTCGGCCCGATCCTCAACGAATGGCACACGCACCGCAGCATGCCCTATCGCGCCAAGCGCACGGCGATGCTGTTGATTGCGTTGAGTTTTGGACTGTCCATCGCGTTCTTCGTACCGGGATGGCAGGCCAAACTGGCGATGGGGATCAGCGGGCTGCTGCTGGAAATCTGGATCTGGCGCATCCCGTCGCGGGACGCGCCACTTCGAAAATAACGCGCCGCCTCAGCGCGCCCCGCGACGCTCCAGCAGTTCGAACACCCGATCCGTCGCGCCCTTGTGCGCAGCGGTAAACGCCTGACCGGCCTCGCCCATCCGCTGCCGCGCCGCCGCATCCTGCGTCAGCCGCACCGCCTCGCGTGCCCATGCGCCGGCATCGTTCACCCGCAAGGCCGCGCCCTGCGCAATGGCGTCTTCTGCCGCCTGCTTGAAGTTCTCGGTATGCGGCCCGAGGATGACCGGACAGCCCACCGCGCAGGCCTCGATCAGATTCTGCCCGCCGAACGGCAACAGGCTGCCGCCGATCAGCGCGCAATCGGCCGCACGGTAATAGGCAAACATCTCACCCAGGCTGTCGCCCAGCCACACGCGCGTCGAGGGTGACACCGCTTCATTCGCGCTGCGCCGTTGCACGCCGAGGCCGCGGCTTCTGATAAGCGCCGCCACCTCGTCAAAGCGTTGCGGGTGGCGTGGCACAATTACCAGCAACACATTCGCCGGCGCATGTTGCGCAAACGCCTCCAGCACCAGGCGCTCCTCACCATCGCGCG
>CAYGMS010000460.1:0-2136 GCA_964350905.1 uncultured Thiobacillus sp.
TGCTTCGACAGGCTCAGCACGAACGAACTCGCGGATAAATCTGGCCGGATCAATAATTAATCCCACCCATTTCAGCTTTAATCAAAGGAAACCACCATGCACGATCTGCAAAAAACCATCGAAGACGCTTTTGAACGCCGCGCCGACATCACGCCGCGCAACGTCGAACCCCAGGTCAAGGACGCGGTCATGGCCGTGATCGACCTGCTCGACATGGGCGAACTGCGCGTCGCCGAACGTGCTGACGGCCAGAACTGGATCACCCACCAGTGGCTGAAGAAGGCCGTGCTGCTGTCATTCCGTCTGGAAGACAATGCCTTCATCAAGGCTGGCCACACCAACTACTACGACAAGGTGCCGAGCAAGTTCGCCGATTTCAACTCCAAGGACTTCCGCGAAGGGGGTTTCCGCGTGGTCCCGCCGGCGACCGTGCGCAAGGGCTCCTACATTGGCAAAAACGTGGTGCTGATGCCGAGCTATGTGAACATTGGTGCCTATGTCGGTGAAGGTACGATGGTCGACACCTGGGCCACGGTCGGCTCCTGCGCGCAGATCGGCAAAAACGTGCACCTCTCGGGCGGTGTCGGCATCGGCGGCGTACTCGAGCCGATCCAGGCCAACCCCACCATCATCGGCGACAACTGTTTTATCGGTGCGCGCTCCGAAGTGGTCGAAGGCGTGATCGTCGAAGACAACGCGGTGATTTCCATGGGCGTGTACATCGGCCAGTCCACCAAGATCTACGATCGCGAGACCGGCGAAGTGACCTACGGCCGCATCCCCGCCGGTTCGGTGGTGGTGTCCGGCAACCTGCCGTCCAAGGATGGCAGCTACAGCCTGTATTGCGCAGTGATCGTGAAGAAGGTTGACGAAAAGACCCGCTCCAAGGTCGGCATCAACGAACTGCTGCGCGGGATTTGAGGCCGACTGATTGGCCTGGGTAAGGGGTTGTATCCGCTTATAAGACTTTACAACTCCGCCCCACCCATTGTGGTTAAATCCAACGCAACTCCCGTAAAGGAATGACCATGAAAAGCACGCTCGTCGTCACGGTACTGCTCGCCACCACCCTGGCAGGCTGCCAGCAAAATCCGGTCTCCGGCCGCAAGCAACTGGTGCTGGTGTCGGAAGAACAGGCGCAAGCTTCTTCAGCGACGGCCTACGCCCAAACGCTCTCCGAAGCGCAGAAGAAAGGCAAGCTCAGCACCGATGCGGCACTGAACGCCCGTGTCAAGCGCATCACCGACAAGCTGGTCGTGCAGGCAGGCGGCATGTACGCGCCGAGCCGTGACTGGAAATGGTCGGTGGCCGTGATCGACGAACCCACGCTCAACGCCTGGTGCATGCCCGGTGGCAAGATGGCGATCTACACCGGCATCATCGAAAAACTGAAATTGAGCGACGACGAAATCGCCCAGATCATGGGTCATGAAATTGCCCATGCGCTGCTGGGCCATGGCCGTGAGCGCATGTCGCGCGCGCTGGCGATGCAGGGCAGCATGGTGCTCGGATCCATCGTTGCCGGACAGGACCTCTCGGCACTGGGGCCGGTGGCGGATATTGCACTGACCCTGCCCAACAGCCGCACCGGCGAATCCGAGGCCGACCGCTATGGCATCGAACTCGCCGCCCGCGCCGGTTACGACCCGCGTGCCGCCGTACGCCTGTGGGAAAAGATGAGCGCTGCCAGCGGCAACGGCCCGCCGCAGTTTCTCAGCACCCACCCTTCGCCGGATAATCGCATCCAGGCGCTGAACGCGCTGGTGCCGCAGATGATGCCGATCTACGAGAAGTCACGTTGATGAACACCTACCCCATGCCGAACCCCAACGAAAAACTGGCCAGCCTCAAAACGCTGAGCCATGTGATCTATGCTGTCTACGCGTTGTCGCTGTTTTCCGGCGTCCCCGCCATCATCGGCATCGTGCTGAATTACATCAAACTCGAAGATGCCAGGGGCACCTGGCTGGAAAGCCATTTCCTCTGGCAGATCCGCACCTTTTGGTTTGCGGTGTTGTGGACCATCCTGGGATGGATCACCCTGATCGTGCTGGTGGGCTGGGTGGTGCTGGGCGTGACTTACATCTGGGTGATCTACCGTATCGCCAAGGGCTGGCTCAAGCTTAACGAAGGGCT
>CAYGMS010000461.1:0-2130 GCA_964350905.1 uncultured Thiobacillus sp.
GGGCTGCGCTTCGTGGCGATTGCGCCAGGATTTATTGATACCCCCTCCACCCGTGACGCGCTCAGCGAGGCCGCACTTGCACGCCTGCAACAGCACATTCCTTTGCGCCGCCTGGGAGACTTGGAGAGCATCTACCTGGCCGCACGCCATGCCATCGAGAACGACTACCTGACCGGCACCGTGCTTGAGGTGGATGGCGGTTTGGTGATCTAGCCGACTTTACAATGTCTTTTGCCCCGAATCTTGGCATCGCTTTCGAGGAAATCGCAACGCGGCATGAAGGCCGCGTTGCGTTGGTCTATCCGGCGACCGGCGAGCAAATCAGCTACGGCACATTGAGCCAGCTTGTGGATCGCATCTCGGGCGCCTTGTGGGCGAAGGGATTGCGTCAGGGTCAGGTGGCAGCGATTTTCCACGATAAATCTCCTGCTGCTTTCGCCGCCATGCTTGCCTGCCTTCGGCTCGGCATCATCTACACCAACCTTGACCCGGGCAGCCCCTGGGAGCGGTTGCGTAGAATTCTTCATACCTGCCAGCCAGGCGTGATCATCAATGCTTTCCCGATGATGCCTTGTGCCGCCGAACTGGAGGCGGATGGCTACCTGAATACGCTGCACCTGCACGATATCCGCTCACCTGGCGAGATCGATCCGGTGCCGGATTATCCGTCAATCGGGGGGGGGAGTCCGGCATACATCATGTTTACCTCCGGCTCGACAGGGATGCCCAAGGGCGCGGTGATGTCCCATGCCAACCTGTTGTGGTTCATCGCCTGGGCGCGCGAACGTTTCGCGATCACGCCCGAAGATGTGCTGACGAACGTCAATCCGATCTATTTTGACAATTCCGTTTTCGATTTTTACTCGGCCGTTTTCTCCGGGGCTACGTTGGCTCCCCTCACTTCGGATCAAGTGCGCGATACGCGTCTTCTGGTGCGGCTTGTCAACGATGCGTGCTGCACGATCTGGTTCTCCGTGCCGTCGTTGCTCGTTTATTTGCTGACGACCCGTGCGCTTGCAGCTTCGGATTTTCCCGTTATTCGAAAGATCATCTTTGGTGGAGAGGGCTTCCCCAAAACCAAGCTGCGTCAACTCTATGACATGTTCGGTGCGCGCGCCGGGCTGGAGAACGTGTACGGTCCGACTGAATGCACCTGCATCTGTTCGGCTCAGACTATCCGTGCGGCCGACTTCGAGGATATGCACAATTTTGCGCCGCTTGGTCTGCTGGCGGAAAATTTTGACTTTGAAATACTTCCGCTGGACGGGAACGCCCCGGATTTTGGCGAGCTCTTTCTGCGTGGAACTCAGGTGGGTCTTGGATATTACAACGATCCCGAGCGCACAGCCCGGGCTTTCATTCAAAACCCACGCCATTCGCTGTATGCAGATATTGGCTATTGTACCGGGGACCTGGTTTACAGGGATGCACGCGGTTGGCTGTATTTCAAGGGGCGCGCAGACTTTCAGGTCAAGCACATGGGTTACCGCATCGAGTTGGAGGAAATCGAGGCTGCATTCAACAGCTTGCCCGTCGTCAGGGAATGCGCAGCCATTTACCAGAAACTGGGCGAGGGGATGGGACAGATTCTTGCCTTTGCTGCCACGAGTTTACCGGTGTCGCCGGAAGAGCTGCTGCAGGACGTCTCCGCCATTGTGCCGCCCTATATGGTGCCTCGTCGCGTGATGCTTATCGATTCGCTGCCGAAGAATGCAAATGGCAAGATTGACCGTGTTGCCCTGCAAGCCCTCGTCACGCCCATAGACACACGGTCCGCTTGATCGGAGGAATGAAGCGATAATTGAAAGGCCTATTGAGACGTCCAGGTAATGTTTGAATTCGCAACATATTTTTCGCGTCGTTCTTTGTTGTTGGGTTCGTTGAGCCGTCTCAATAGAACGTTGTTTTAAAGATTATTGATTCGGCCACCCGGCGTTATCCCAACCAGCCACACGGTAGACCGATCTTCAGTGCCACTTCAAACTTCATCTGGCCAAATCGATAAATAGGTGCATGGGGCCTGTCCCTGCGAATTGCTCTACCGTCCTTCGCCCCTCCCGCCCGGCGCCACCCGGTGTTCCACCGCAAACACAGCGGCTTCCACCCGCGATGACATATTCAATTTGGCCA
>CAYGMS010000462.1:0-2129 GCA_964350905.1 uncultured Thiobacillus sp.
TCGTAGCCTTTTTCCAGCAAAAACTCGGCAAGGTAGGCGCCGTCCTGGCCGGTAACGCCGGTGATAAGGGCTTTCTTGATCATATTTCTGTGCTCACAACAGTAACAAAGTCTTTGATTGTCTTATTTTTCATGCGAGGCGGCCATTTCTTTTCCAGGCAGTCCCCTGCTTTATTCGGTAACAGGCGTGGGGCTCAATAAGCGGGGCGTGGTTGTCGCCGATTTGTCGGCTTAAAACCACTTCTTACACCTTCCCTGTGTATCGCACCGGATTCCACATACGTACGGCGCAATGCCCGTTGGCTATAACTTGTTTTCTGAACCCCCGTCTTCAGGGGCGGATGGCAACTGCTCCAGCAACTGAGGCAATGCTGTCCGGACAGTGTCCCACACTACATCGAGGTTGATTTCAAAGTAGCCATGTGCAATACGATTGCGCATTCCGCGCATGCTTGCCACGGAACGTTTGGATTTCGATCGGCAAAGTCAGGGTAGCGATCCATCACCTTAGTGGCGGCCTCGCCGATAACAACAAGGCACATGACAACTGCACTTTGGGTGCGCTTGTCGGCCAGGAAATCTTCTTTGCTCAGGCCATCGATGAAGCTGCATGCATCGGCAGCTACCTGCCCGATGTGGCCGAGATAATCGGGCAGCCGGTTCACGCTCATACCGGGGTGGCCTCCGCAAGTACCTGATCGCGGAAACTGGGTGGCAGATCACTCGGTGTCAGCAGATCGACAGACACGTCTAGCAGTTCCTCCAGTTCGACCTGCAACCCGCCCAGATCGAACAGGGTTGCTCCCGGCAATGCATCCACCAGCAAATCAAGGTCGCTTCCATCATGATCGGTTCCATACAGAGCGGACCCAAAAATGCGCGGATTTGCAGTGCGAAATCGGCGGGCAGCCGCACGCACGGCTGCCCGATTGAGGTCAAGCGCGGCGGATGGTTTCATCGTCTTCTCCCACATCAAACTCCACGTTCATCTTGGCCCGGCGCCGACAGGAAAGCAACAGCGTATAACGCCAGTTAAGCTAGGGAAACGCTGAACAAGTCCTTCGACAGGCTTCCTTCGACAAGAATCTCAGGACGAACGGCAAGTAGTTGATTTCGTTCGTGGTGAGCTTGTCGAACCACACAGCAAACCAACTTGTTCAGCGTTTCCCTAGGCACGACCTTTGGACCAGAGCCCTTCAAAACCGAGGCACTTCAATTCCCAAACCGCATACGCTATGACCAAGCAGCCAGCACCATGCATGCTGCCTTCCACATCCCCTTGTGGAATCGGCACCGTCGCCGCGAATAATTAGTGCCACACTTGCGAGCTCAACGCTCCGTGTAATTCGCATCCATCCACGTCCGGTATTCCCCGCTGGCAACATGTTCCACCCACACCATATTGTCCAGATACCAGCGCACCGTCTTGCGGATACCGGTGTCGAAGGTCTCAGCTGGCTTCCAGCCCAGTTCGCGGTGGATCTTGCTGGCGTCGATGGCGTAGCGGCGATCGTGGCCGGGGCGGTCCGTCACATAGGTCAGCAGACGTGCATAAGGACCGGCAGGATCGGGGCGCATCTCGTCCAGCAGCGCGCATACCGTTTTCACAATCTCGATATTCGGCATCTCGTTCCAGCCGCCCACATTGTAGATCTCGCTACAGCGGCCCTGCTGCAACACCGTGCGGATCGCCGAACAGTGATCGGTGACATACAGCCAGTCGCGCACGTTCATGCCGTCGCCGTAAATCGGCAGCGGCTTGCCGCGCGTGGCATTCAAAATCACCAGCGGGATCAGCTTTTCCGGGAACTGGTAGGGGCCGTAATTGTTCGAGCAATTGGTCGTCAACACCGGCAGGCCGTAGGTGTGATGATAGGCACGCACCAGATGGTCGGACGACGCCTTGCTGGCTGAATACGGGCTGTTGGGCGCAAACGGCGTGGCCTCGGTAAACGGCGCGTCGTCCGGCCCCAGCGAGCCATACACCTCGTCGGTGGAGACGTGCAGGAAACGGAACGCGGCCTTCTCCTCATCCGGCAGGTTCAGCCAGTGGCCGCGCACCGCTTCCAGCAGATGAAACGTGCCCACCACATTGGTCTGGATGAAATCCTCCGGGCCGTGGATCGAGCG
>CAYGMS010000463.1:0-2111 GCA_964350905.1 uncultured Thiobacillus sp.
CCGGCATCGGTGCGGGCGTGTTTGCCCCGCAACTACATGGTCAATGCCACTACTGGCCGCCAGCGGTGATGGAGGCGGCAAAATCGGATGCCAGCGTGCGTGATTGGCTGACCGCCTCCGATCCCGCCGCAACCGAGGATTTGCCTTCCCCCCTGCAAAGCCGTTGGATCGACGCATCCATGTTGCCGTCGCGTGCGCTGTCGCCCGAAGCAATCCGGCAAGCCGTCGCTGCCGAGGCTGCATCCTATCAAGCCGTTATTGGCAACGCACCACAGGTGGCAGTGGCCACCACTTTTGTCTGGAACGAGGCGGTCGAAGCTGCCTGGGCGCAGGCCGGGGTTGAGGCCATCATCACGCCGGGGCGCCGCGCCACTTGCCGTAATGCCGCCGGGCAGCCTGCCTGTGAGGATGCAACGATGCTGACCGGTGAGCATTCACTCGCAGGGCAAACGTATCTGGTGCGTGATGTGTATTTTGAACCGGCGCTTGGACACACACCGCAGCGTCTTGTGGATGGTCTGCTGGCGCGCACCCGGCAGGGACGCGCGTGTCTGGTTGAGACTCATCGATCCAACTTTCTGCAGGCGCTGGACGCCAGTCTCGATGCTTTGGAAACGGGCCTGCGCGCTGCACTGGCAGCCTGCTCTGACCTGCACTTCATTACCCCGCTTGAATTGGCGCATGTGATCCAGAGACGCGATCCGGCCTGGATCGAAACCCGGCTGCTGCCGCGCCTCGCCGCCTGGCGTGCCCGCCTGGACGAGATCCCGCGTTTTCGCCGGGTGGCACAGTTGAGTGGCTTGGCGCTGCCGCTGGCCTGGCTGGAGCGTGCGGCATGAATCCGCGCTTCTCGGTCATCATTCCAGCGTTCAATGCAGCCGCCACATTGGCACGTGCAATCGAGTCAGTGCGCGCACAAAGCTGGCCAGCACACGAAATCATCGTGGTGGACGATGGTTCGACCGATTCCACCGCCGAGGTCGCCCACCAGTACGGCGATACCGTGCGTCTGATCCAGCAGTCTAATAGCGGTGTTTCGGTGGCGCGGAATGCGGGAGCGGCAGCGGCCACAGGCGACTGGCTGGCGTTTCTGGATGCAGACGACTGGTATGAACCCGATCGCATCAAGCTGCATGCTGAATGGATCGTGGAAGACCCTGCCCTGGATTTTTTGACGGGGGATTACGAATACCGTGATGACGCCGGCAAACTGCTCGGCACCTCGATGGCACAACATGAGTCGGGCCGCCTGCTGTTAGCCAAAGCTGCGGGAGCAACGCGCGTGGTGATGGATAAGCCTGCTGAAATAGCCGCATTCGTGGCGGATCATTTTGGCGACACGCATACATTGTCTGTTCCGCGTGCCCGGTTTATTGAACTGGGCGGCTATCCCACCGGCTTCAAGGTCTGCGAAGACGTACATTTTTTGACTCGGCTGATGGCAACCAGCCATCGCGTAGGCGTAATTTGCCAAAGCCTGGGCGTGTATGTGATTCATGGGGGCAGCGCCACGCGTCGGCATCCCATTGCGGCGCAGCGCGAGAATGTTCGAACCCTGGTCGATCTGGCGCGGCTGGCAGAGAATTTTCCGTTTTCAGTTCGACGGGGCATAGCGGCACGGATGCAAAGCGCACGCTACAACCTCGGTTGTGCATTGAGCAAGAGCGGCCAGCGCGTTGCGGCCATCAACGCCGTATTACCCAGTCTTGCCGAGCGCCCGGGCTGGCAAAGTCTGCGCAACGTGCTGTCGATACTGAAAGGATGAATGCGTGAATCGCCTGCTGGTGCTGACTGAACTATTCTTGCCGACAAAGGGCGGCACCGCCGTTTGGGCAGCCGAGGTTTATAAGCGCCTTGGCGGCAAGGAAATCCATATCGTTGCCGCCGACGTGCCGGGCGCAGACGCGGTCGACGCGGTGCATCCCAACACCATCCACCGCCTGAACCTCAAGCGCGTCCCCTGGCTACGCCCTGAATCCCTGGCGATGTACACGCGCTTTTTCTTCAAGTCGCTGGTGCTGGCGCTCAGCCACCGCTTCGACGCCATCCACGCCTTTCGCGCCCTGCCCGAAGGCCTGGTCGCATGGGCTGTGGCGCGGCTGACGTTTCGC
>CAYGMS010000464.1:0-2110 GCA_964350905.1 uncultured Thiobacillus sp.
GTCTTCCACGTGCCCGGGATCGATGAACTGGACGCCGGCAAACAGGCTGGAGAGAACTGACCAACCCGGCCAGCATATGCGGCCCGTCTCGTCCGCACGCCAATAGATGTTCTTGATCGTGAGCCGCCCTGCCATCAACGATGGTTAATTGTTTTTGTCCTGCATTCGCCTAGAAAAACAATAGACCCGGAAGGCAATGGCGGCACGCTGGAAGTCTGCGTAGGAGACGAATACCAGTTCGTCATGACGGACTCGCAAGGCTACGAAACCCTGGGCGAGATGCCGCTGCGCAATCTGTCGGATGATTCCGGCAACCAGTACCTCTGTTACGCCCCGCTCCTGGGCAAGACGTCCAGAAAACCCACCCCGGAGGCATGCGCCTATCTGGATGAGTGGACGGCCGACCAGTACTGATCCATCGACGAGAAGTCGACGGAAATCGGCCTTAGGGAGTAAGAAATTACAAAAATACCGTTTTAGGATGAATGGTTATGTCCCAACAACCCAACTCGGCGGTTCTTTTTAGTCGATCCTCAAGGGCTCTTTTTTCTTTGCCACCGATTTTGACACCTTTCTCGTAGACGCCATCCATTAAGTTGGCGCTTGTACGCATTCCCTTCCAGAAGAAATTTTCGGCGCGTCTGATGACCGTCTCCACGGTGCTGAGCAAGTAGCCATTCCATGATTTCTCCAACCCTGCCCAGTAACGCTCAATTGCGTTGTACTTGCTGTGATAGGGCGGGTAGTACACCAGTCGCACGCATAGCCCTGTCATATCTGCAAACTCTGTCATGCGCAGAAGAAATTGACTGCGTCGCCCGTTGCATTCCGGCCCGTTATCCAGATTGATGACCAGCTGCTTTATCCCTTGCAGTTCCGACATCCTGTGCTGCCACCACAGAAGTAGACCGTCAGCCATGAAATCACTGGTTTTGTAGTTGGTGCCAAAGAACAAGAATGATTTGCCGCTGACCGGCTCCAGTATGCCTGCCGGAACCAACTTCTCCTTCATGCACATGTCATGATCCAAGGCTTTGACGGCCTTGACCCCACGTGAACGGCCATCCCTGGAGTAATCGCCAACATGGAGCGTTGCCTTCGTGTCCACGCTGATTCTCAGCGTCTGTGGGTCGGCATCCGCCAGCGCATTCATGCATCTGACGTTTTCAAAGATCGCGTCGGTTTCAGCGGTTTTTTTTGAACCCTGGCCTTGGCCACCGTGCGCAGTCGGTAATCTTGGCGATTCAGGAGGTTGGAGATCGTGCGCACACTGGGCAGGGATTGTGCTGACCATCCCTTTTGAACAAGAGCCTCATGCACGGATTTGGCCGTCATGTTGGTGTACAGCAGAGTGGTGCGCAGACTCGATTCGGATTCGCTGTGAGGCTCCATGATGGCCTGTATTTCGGCCAGCAGCTCTGGATGCTTGTCTTCTGTCTTCGGCTTGGCTCGGCTGGAGATGTCGTTGATGCAAGCTATTCCGGTTTGATATTCATGGATGCCTATTTCTATGGCGCGCCGATTCCAACCAAACACCGACTCCGCCACACGTTGCTTGCCATCGAGCACTGTCATCGCGACATCTCCCATCGCGCAGCGTCGGGCAGGCCAGGGAATCAATTCAACAAGACGCCCTATCAGATCCACCAGCTCCGTAGAAACGCCGTTTCGAACCAAGGTGCTTGTCTTCATATGCAGTCATACCGTTTGTGCAAGATGAAGAAATTATAAACGGTATTTTAGTAATTTCTACTTCCCTTACGTGATCGCAGGCAGCAAAACGAGGCTCAATCCAACATGAACGCAGCCATCCTCTGGTATTTCGCCGACCCGATGTGTTCGTGGTGCTGGGGCTTTTCGCCGATGATCGAGGCCCTGCGCGACGAATATCGCGACCGCATGAAAATCGCGCTGGTACTGGGTGGCCTGCGGCACGAAACCGCGCCGATGACGGCAGCCGGGCGCGAGGATATTTTGCATCACTGGCAGCAGGTGCATGAACGCACCGGCCAGCCCTTTCGTTTCGACAATGCCCTACCGGAGGGCTTCGTGTACGACACCGAACCGGCCTGCCGCGCGGTAGTGACGATTGGCGGCATCGAACCGACGC
>CAYGMS010000465.1:0-2109 GCA_964350905.1 uncultured Thiobacillus sp.
GCAGTCGAATCCGGCGGCAGCTTTGATCTGAATGCGGATGGCCTGTTCAAGCGCGTTGCCGATTTCGGCATGGTGTCGGGTTCCAGCAACCACGCCAATCGTATCGATACCATCCGCATGGTGTACGAGGTCTACGGCACCATGGTCGATCCGCACACGGCGGATGGCATCAAGGTTGGTCTGGAGCATCGCGAACCCGGCGTGCCGCTGATCTGCATGGAAACCGCGCAGCCGGCCAAATTCGAGGACGCGATTTTTGAAGCACTTGGCATCCATCCGGAGCGCCCGGCCGAACTCGCCGATCTGGAAACGCTACCGCAGAAAAAACACGTCATGGATGCTGACGTGAAGGCAGTCAAGCAATTTATTGTCAATCAGACAGGCTAGGTTTCGTTCGGCGGCGATGAGTCAGCAGGGACGTATTGGCAAAATTCAGGCTTTTGATGAACTGGTGGCACGGGCGCAAGCCTGTACTGTCTGCGCCGAGCACCTGCCGCATGCCCCGCGCCCGATCTTTCGTATCGCACCCACCGCACGGCTTTTGATTGTGGGTCAGGCACCCGGGCGGCGGGTTCATGAAACCGGCATACCCTGGAACGACCCATCCGGCGACACCTTGCGTGGCTGGCTGGGCATGACGCGGGAGCAGTTCTACGATGTTTCCAATATCGCCATCGTCCCCACCGGGCTCTGCTATCCCGGTACGGTCAAAGGCAGCGACCTGCCGCCGCGCCCGGAGTGTGCGTCGTTGTGGCATCAGCCGATGCGCGACGCCATGCCCGCCATCCAGCTTACCCTGTTGATTGGCGCCTACGCCCAGGCGTATTACCTGGGCAAACGCCGGGGTCGCACGCTGGCTGATACAGTTGCCGCCTGGCATGAGTGCCCGCCGGGCTTGTTTCCGCTGCCCCATCCCAGCCCACGCAATCGCCTGTGGTTCAAACACCACCCCTGGTTCGAGCAGGAGGTTTTGCCCGCTTTGCGCAAACAGGTTGGGGCCGTGCTGGCGGCAATCGATAATGGCGACACCGGAAATTAAGCGATCACACCTTGTCAGGACCTGAAATAACATGAAACTCATCACCTCACTGACCAGCCCCTTTGGCCGAAAAGCCCGCATTGTGTTGCTGGAAAAAAAGATTCCATTTCAGCTTCAGCTTGAGAATCCCTGGCTGCCCGACTCCACCGTGCCCACCTTCAACCCGCTCGGCAAGGTGCCGGTGCTGGTGCTGGAAGATGGGGTCAGCGTGTTCGATTCCCGCGTGATCGTCGAGTATCTCGACCATGTCAGCCCGGTCGGCCACCTGATCCCCGCCGAACCGAAAAGCCGCATGGTGGTGCGCGGTGTCGAAGCGCTGGCCGATGGCATCACCGATGCGGCCGTGCTGGTGTTCATGGAAAAAAAGCGGGCGCCCGAACAGCAAAGCAGCGACTGGCTGGTGCTGCAGGAGAAAGCCATATTCCGTGGTCTCGAAGTCCTGTCCGAAGCGCTGGGCGAAAAGCCCTGGTACCTCGGTAACAGCATGACCCTGGCCGACATCGCCTGTGGCTGCATGCTGGGTTATCTGGATTTCCGCTTTGCTGAAATCGACTGGCGCAGCGCGCACTCCAATCTGGCCAGGCTCGCCGACAGGCTGGCGACGCGCGTGTCATTCAAGGAAACGGTTCCTGTCGTCTGAACAGTCACTGCGAGATGAAGCCAAAGCAATTCGAAATGTCAGCGGAACTATGACCTCTGGATCGCCACGGTGTTTGATTTAGGAAAAGAGCATGGCCCGCGTCGTAGCGACTCTGATCGGCCTGCTTTGGTGCCACGAAACGGCGTTCAACCGGTTGTGCGGCGTCGGTTTTTTCTTGGGGAGGAAATTTTTCTCACTTCCAAAAGTACTATTTGATTTCATGTGGCCTAGAATTAACCTTGGTGCGGTCGGGGAGACTCACCTGCGGTAGTTTAGAATTGTTTTGTGGATGCCGGTCTTGTGGATACCGGAAACCTTGGGACGAAAGCTGCATTGGAAAGAATACGGCGGGGGATCGTCGGCATGGGCGGATACTGCGCGCGCTTCGCGATTATCCATTGACTTGAAAAATTAAATGTTTTGCCGCTTG
>CAYGMS010000466.1:0-2089 GCA_964350905.1 uncultured Thiobacillus sp.
CATCCGCAAGCTTTCTCAACGATGCGGCGCCACCCTCCAGGTCGTAAAAGGCGTAAGGGTTGAGGAACTGCCTGCCCCAGAACAGATTGCGGTCCACTTCGGATAAATCCGCTTCGGCGCAGACGTCACTCCAGTGCGCAGCGATGATGCGCGTTTGTGCTTCGATTATTTCAATCGCCTGCTTTTCGGAAAGCAGGAAATGATGGGCCGTTTTCAGGCATGTGCTCAGACGGCTCATGTTGTCGTTGCCATGGATAAGCATGGCCTGGCTTGCTTCCTGCCCGGCGCGCCCCTGAGGGCAGATGTCGTAAGCCGGGGTGAGCGTGAGCATGGCTCCATCCCAGAAGGCCGCGTGGTTGCGGGCATGGTCATCGGTATTGCCGCACAGGATGTTGAAGACAATGCGACCAAAGAGCTCATGCAGCGTGTCTTGCGCGTTGGTGAACCGCTGGCGGATGATCTCGGCCAGGTCCTGATAACTTGCGTAGCGCGCCATCATTTCATCCAGGGCAAGGATAGTCAGCGCCGAGACCATGGGCTTGCGCTCCCAGCCCGCCTGGATCCGCTTCCGGTCAAACCGCTCGACCAGCAACACATCCTTCCCCAAGGCGCGGGCAAGGGAAACGGGGGCAACCTTCAACCCCGCAAGCGCGGCGAGGCGCATAGCGATGAACTCAGCCTTAACGACGCTGTAGAGGTCGTTAGACGCAGAAAACTTGGCGACGTATTTTTTTTCTCCGTCCTCGATCAGCGCTTTAGGGCGCGCTCCGCCGATGGCGCTGCCGTGGCGCAGGGCTTGGTCGAGTTCGGGGGTGAGCGGGATACCCTTTTCAACGCGCTCGGCTGATTGCAGTAATTCTTCAAGACTGGCGCTTCGCGCAGAGCGCGGGATGTACTCTGTCGGCGATGCTTGGAAATCCAGCGCCCCGATGCGGTCGGAACCCGACTCCAGCAGGAAGGCGAGTTCGGACAGGTCCATTCGGTCAAGCTCGGTGCCCTTCACCCCAAATTTGCGGTTGAGGATGACGCGCCGCCCCCAGGCATCGGGGGCGGCGTCGCGGATGCAGCCCGGCAGCGACAGCCCGTCGAGCAGAGGCAGTGCGCCGGATTTCAACGGCAGTTCCGGCAGGTAGACGGGGATGGCGGCTTTGCGCTCCAGATAGGACTTGCCGTAGTGGAATGCCAGGGTCGCCGAGTTGCCTTCCGCATACAGGCGACCCGCCACGACAGGCTCTAGTGCACCAGGCAGCCACACCCAGACAAAGGCTTCTGTGTATGCGTCAGAACTCATCTTTTACGCTCCCGGTGGCGGGCTTATGGATCGCCTTGGGCATCAGGGCGAGTTTGTCATCCGTGTGAGCGATCTTGCCGCTCAGCCGGCCGTTATCGGCATCGAACAGATTGACTCCGACAAGCGTCGCGGCCTCGAACATGATTCCGATTTCGACCTTGGGATCGCCTTTCTCAATGCGCTGGAGGGTGCCGCGCGATACGCCGGTGCGTTCCGCCAGTTCTGCAGCGCTCAGTCGGCGTTCCTTGCGGGCAAGCCGGATTAGCTTGCCAAGCAGCGTGACGGCTTCGCGCGTGTGCCGGGAATAGGTTCTATTTTCGATGCGAGACATTATCTGGATTGGATCATCTATTAGCCATACCACCATGGTATGCACCATCTATGGATTATTATGTGAATTTTGAGCTAAATGTCAAGGGCAATGGGCTATCTATAGGTCATGTTTTTGTGTTACGGGTTATAGATGGATCATCGTGGCGGATTTTGGATCGGGTGGGTAAGCAACCGGCGCCTCGTAAGGCATCTCAGTTTTGGATTTTTAGCCATCCACAGCCCATTGGTGTCCCACTGTATTTAGGAATCTGAACAAGTTGGTTGCTGTGTGTTCGACAGGCCTGTCCTGATCTACACCAAGGGCTCACCAAGAACAAAACCAACACCTACCTTCGTACTGTCGAAGGCCCCCGACTCAGCATTCCCTTAAGCGGCTGCCCCTTCACCCATTCAATACACCCTTGCGGCCACTTATTTGAACCGGGACTTGGCTGAATCGACGGCCTCACCGATGGCATCCCATGC
>CAYGMS010000467.1:0-2089 GCA_964350905.1 uncultured Thiobacillus sp.
GCTGCTGGGGCTGGGCGGGTGCTCAGCCTTTGATGTCGTCCACATCCTGCGCAAAGGCCGCCAGCACGTGACCGACTGCGTCGCCGACATCGACGCCACCCGCGCCGACAGCGACCCCAAGGTGTTCACCAAAATCCACGTCCATTTCACCGTCACCGGCAAGGCGCTCGACCCCAAGCGCGTCGAACAGGCCGTGCATCTGTCCGCCGACAAATACTGCTCGGCCAGCATCATGCTCGGCAAGTCGGCCGAGATCACGCATGATTTCGAGGTGGTGGAAGGCCGATCCATTTTCGACTTAAAGTAACATATACATTACTATTTATGTTGTTATGATAAAGTATATGTAATGTCCAAATCATCTTTAGCGCTAACTTCGCTCCCGCCTGAGGCGGCGAGTTCCCTGGCCACACTTGGCGAGAATCTGGCCTTGGCTCGCGTGCGTCGGAATGAATCGCAAAAGCAATGGGCCGTGCGAATCGGGGTATCCGTGCCAACGTTGATTCGCATGGAAAAAGGGGACCCAAGTGTCAGCATCGGCGTTTATACAACTGCACTTTGGTTAATAGGTTTATCAGGTGCGCTGCGTGAATTGGCCAGCCCTGCCAAAGATTTAAGAGCCCTTGAGTCAGACGTTCGAGCTATCACACGTGTTCGCGCTGCCAGAAAGCAAACATCCATTACCGCGCAGATGGGCAAGAAGAGAACTCCACAATGAACCCTAAAGGCCCGGGGCCGGCGTTGGCCAACACGCTCTACCTCTGGTACCTCGGTAATCCAGACAGCCCGGTATTGGTGGGCGACTTGAATCTGTCAATGTCCGCGCGGGGCGTTTCGCTGCAGTATGACGCAAACTGGCTGCATACCGGATTTCCGCTCAGCGAGGATCTACCCCTGCTGGATATCGAGTACTTCCCTCGTGAAAAGGACACCGCAGCTGGCGCGGTTGACGATGCCCGTCCGGACAGGTGGGGCGAGAGAGTTATCCGCTTACTTGACCGCCCGGCGCGCCTGTCTCTATTGGAATTCCTATATTACGCTGGAGACGACCGGTTTGGAGCCTTAGGCGTTTCCAGTTCCAGGGCGGCTTACCTTCCCCGCAAAGTTGGCCCTTTGCCCCAATTTCCTGATGTTGATGCCGTTTACGCGATCGTCCGCAAGGTTCTGGCTGGCGAACAGGTCGAGGAGCGCTTCACACGATTGATTGCTCCCGGGGCGACCATGGGGGGCGCACGCCCAAAAGCCCTTTTTCAGCTGGATGGGGTTGAGTGGGTGATGAAGTTCGCGGAAGAAGACAGGCCTGCCGAACCGCTGATTGAACATGCAGCCATGACTTTGGCGGCCAAAGCGGAAATAGCCGTGGCAGAAACACGGCCGATAAAACTCAAATCGGGTGTTGCTATAGCCATTAAACGATTTGACCGACACGCTGGAAAGCTAAGACAGCACGCACTTTCCGCCAACGTGGCACTGAAAGCGGCAGGCGTGGAGACAAGCTACCCAAATTTGGCGCTGCTGCTACGTCGCAAAGGGGTAACAGAGGGTCAACTGTGTAGACACCAGATGCATGAGCTGTTCCGTCGATTGGTTTTTAACATTCTTATCGACAACACCGACGACCACGAGAAAAACCACGTCCTCCTGGTCACCGCGTCCCAGCATTATCTGTTGGCACCTGCGTTCGATGTGCTGCCTACCAGCCAGTCCCTCGGCTATCAGGCCATGGTTGTTGGCGCGCAGGGTGCAGAAGCGACCATCGAGAATGCTCTTTCAGCAGCCAGGGACTATTGGCTGACCCCCCAAACTGCTGCGGATGAAGCACGAAAAGTGGCACGCGTAGTGAATTCGTGGCGAGAACACTTCGCTACACAAGCACTTCGTGCAGATGTCCTGGAGGAGCTGTCATCGCATATCGACAGGCCGTTCTTGCTGGAACAGCGTCGAGCGCTGCTTCGGTAAACCCGGCTGCAGTCGCGTGGGGTCACAGTCGCGTGGGGTCAGGTCTAGAAACGATGAGCCACTCACCCGTCCCTCCTGACAATCCCACCCACCGTCGTGAAATGCATCCCGAAGTGGTCGGCAATTTGCT
>CAYGMS010000468.1:0-2081 GCA_964350905.1 uncultured Thiobacillus sp.
CTCGATTCGACGGTCTATGGCACGCACACCATGCGACGGACCAAGGCGACACTGATCTACAAGCGAACCAAGAACCTACGGGCCGTCCAACTCTTGCTCGGCCATAGCAAGCTGGAGAGCACTGTTCGATACCTTGGGATCGAGGTCGATGACGCGTTGGAGATATCGGAGCAGACTGAGATCTAGCACTTGGAAAGTCGGCCGCACGTAGCCAATCAAGGCACCTAGCGTGCGACCGCTTTGTGGCGTGATGCCGTATGCGTGCACTCGGCCATAAGAAGCCGCTGGACAAGCAAGAAAACCGCACCATTGGATGACCGGTTTAGTGTCAGGTTAAGTCGATCGGGAAGGCCGACGCAAGTGGAAAATCTAGCCTACCGAGATGGCATCGCTGACACTAGCCTCCTCGGATGTCGTTGTGCGGCATGCCGAATCTGAGTTAGCATCCACCGCATGCGCAAGCTGATTATCTTCTTTCTGATTGTTTTGCCGCTGCAGTGGTCCACTGCAGCGGTGGCGGCCTATTGCCAGCATGAAGCAGAAAGCAAGGCGCAGCAGCACGTTGGCCATCATGCACATGAGCATGTGGCCAGCGCAGACCTTGGTGGCAGTGATCCAGTCGATTCAGACTTCGATGCTGATTGCCCAAGCTGTCACGCGCATTACGTCCAGGTTGTCATTCCCGTTGACCATGCAGCCACGCCGATTTGTGGCGGCCACAACGCCACCCCCTATCGGACCACGCTTCCCGAACCGCCGCTCGGTTCCCTGTTCCGTCCTCCGCTCGCCGACCTCGCCTGATACCCCGGCGGGTTGACGTTTCAACCGTAACACTCGATTTGACGATCCCGCCGGATTTCTCGTAAAACCCGGCCGCCTTTCACTTTGGCGGCTGCATCAGGTCGGGGCATCGTATGAAAGTTTTTTCCCGCACGGGAGGGCGCATGTCCCTCCTGGCGTTGGCGTTGGCAGCCCAGCTTCCAACAGCTACCGCTCAGCCGCCCGCTCTAAACATGAATGGGCAGGCGGCAACCATCACCCTCAAACAGGTTTTCGAGGCCGCCTGGGCGCGGCATCCGGAGGCACGCGCCGCCGGATCACGGCGCGACGCGCTGGAGGCACGCCGTGATGTTGCCGCAAGCTGGCTGGCGGAACCACCCAGCCTGGACATCGCCTATAAAACCGATCAACTCAACCGCGATCAAGGCAACCGCGAATACGGAGCCGGCCTCGCCATGCCGCTCTGGCTGCCGGGGGAGCGAGCCAGTCTGAGGACTGTGGTCGAAGCTGAAAGCACAGCGCTGAGCAGTCGTTTGACTGCGACACGTCTGCATATGGCTGGCGAAGTGCGCGAATCCTGGTGGTCCTTGGCTATGGCTCGCATTGACCTGGAGGCTGCCGAAAGCCGCCGGAAAAATGCCGAACGATTAGCCGCGGACGTGGCCCGGCGAGTCAGTGCAGGCGATCTGTCGCGCGCCGATGACCACCAGGCCGACGTTGCCGTGGCAAGCGCTGTCGGTGAAGTTGCGCGAGCGCGCGGCATGTTGGCTGAGGCATCGCAGCGACTGCGTTCGCTCACAGGCCTGACGGCCGCGGGCTTGGTGTTCGAAAACCCCGAGCCCGAACCCAATACCGCTGTCGAGGCAATGCACCCGCTGCTGCGTGAGACATCTGACCGGGTCGAGACGGCGCGTCGCGCCAAGGCATTGGCCGGGGTGCAAAGCCGAGCCAATCCCGAGTTGCAGTTAGCCACCACGAGCGAGCGCGCATCTTCCGGGGAGGACTATTCCCAAACCATCACGCTTGGCATGCGCATCCCTTTCGGCTCGGACAGCCGCCAGCGCGTCCGCATGGCCACAGCGTCAGCGGACGAAATCGAGGCGGAAGCCCAACTGGTTGTCGAAATGGATCGCGTCGAGGCTGGGATCGAAGCAGCGCGTTTGCGCGAGGAAGCAGCCCGCGCCCGGCTCGCTGCCGCCGAGCACCGGACCCGGCTTGCGGGCGAGTCGCGGGCATTCTTCGAGAAGTCCTTCAGGCTCGGCGAGACCGACCTGCCCACCCGTTTGCGCATCGAACTGGAA
>CAYGMS010000469.1:0-2079 GCA_964350905.1 uncultured Thiobacillus sp.
TTGCGTGCAGTCGTATATCCGGCATCTTGAGTGGGTTCCGTGAAACAGGGTCAGCACGATTATTTCTTGCTACGCAGCCAGCAAAACCTGATGTGGCCAGTGCTTGCCTTTCCCGCTCCTGCACACCCCATTCAAACGATTTTTAACACCTTCGCCAGATAATCAAAAAACACGCAATACAGAGCAATTGGAACCGGCAACCCCAGCAGCGTACCGATCAGGTAATCGCGAAACCGGACGCCGCTCATGGCCAGGGTGTAGTTGAGCGCGGGGATGGTCTGGAACAGCATGCGCAGCAGCAGGACGCTTTTGATCGGTTGGGTGTGCAAGCGGCTTAGCAGGTTGACGGCGATCGGGCTATCCAGTTTTTTCAAGGCATCGCCGCCCACCAGACGGATGGTGAAGAAGGTGAGGGTGCACGAGAGGCAGGCGGCGATATAGGTGACCACGCCGCCCCATAGTTGGCCCAGCGCCAGCACCGCAGCGGCGAGAAATACCCAGCCGGGAATCTGGACCAGGTTGCCCAGCGCAAACAGCAGCACAAAGATCAGCAGCCCGCTGGCCTGATTGTCGCGTATGGTTTGCTGCAGAAAGCCGAGACTGAAATGGGCGCGCAAGCCGGACAGCTCAAACGCCACAAATAGCAGCAGGATAAACAGCACGACTGCAATCAACCGCTTGTGTTGTCGCATGGGTTATTGTCCCTGGGCTGGATGGGCTTGCTAAAAAGGTACGCGTCAGACTTTTGTACGTAGAGTTGTTCTGTCTGGCGAATCATGCCCGGTTCCATTTGCACCGTGAAGCCCGCGTTTCAAACCCAATCTTCCGAGGCCGTCCTTTGAGGGGGGTTGTAGGTTCCGGGTGCGGTCCGGTATGTTGTTGAAAAGCTTATCGAGAGAAACCCGTCATGTCCCTTGCCCTCCCCGCTGATGTCCAGGCCGTGCTGGTCACCTGGCAAACCCTGGTACAGGATCCCATGGTGTGGTGGGAGGTGGGGGTGTTGGTTTTAGCCGGGGCCGGGACGTGGCTGGTGCATCATGCGCTGAGTCAGGGGCTGGCGGAACGCACGGAGCAGAGCGCGGAATTTGCCGTCCGCCACCTGGCCCTGAAAACTTTGCAGCGTGTTTTGCTGCCCGTCAGTATGCTGGTGGGTGTGCTGGTGGGGCGGGCGCTGTTGCAGCATCAGAACATGCCGGTGGATTTGCTCAATCTTGCCGTGCCCTTGCTGCTTTCCCTCGCCACCATCCGCATCGTGGTTTATTTTTTGCGCAAGACCTTCCGTCCCAGTCCCATGGTGAAAGCCTGGGAAAACCTGATTTCCACCTCGGTCTGGATTGTCGTCGCGCTGCATCTGCTGGGCTGGCTGCCCGCGGTGCTGGATGGCCTTGACGGCATGGCCATGCAGATGGGCCAGAAGCGGGTTTCGGTGCTGGCGGTCGGCAAGCTGGTGCTGGCGGTGGCCGTGCTGTGGATGCTGGCGTTGTGGATCGCGCGGCTGATCGAGAACCGCATCAGCCAGGCCGCGTATGTGAACGCCGGCATGCAGGTGGCGCTGGTCAAGCTCAGCAAGTTTCTGCTGCTGGTGCTGGCGTTTATGCTGGCGCTGGATGCGGTCGGCATCGACCTCACTGCACTAACCGTGTTTGGCGGCGCGCTGGGCGTCGGTCTGGGCTTCGGTCTGCAGCGCATTGCCAGCAACTTCATCAGCGGCTTCATCGTGCTGTTCGACCGCTCGATCCGCCCGGGCGACGTCATCACCATTGGCGACAAATTTGGCTGGGTGCAGGAACTGCGCGCGCGCTACGTGGTGGTGCGGGACCGTGACGGGGTGGATCGGCTGATCCCCAATGAGACCCTGATCACCAACGAGGTCATCAACTGGAGCTTCGGCGACCGCAACGTGCGCCTGAAAATTCCGGTGTCGATCAGCTATGACAACGACCCGGAACAGGCGCTGGCCCTGCTGCTCGAGGCGGCAAAGACCAATCCGCGCGTGCTCGCCGAGCCGGCGCCCGGCACACGACTGATTGAATTTGGCGACAGCGGCATCAAACTGGAGTTGCGGGTGTGGATCCAGGA
>CAYGMS010000470.1:0-2070 GCA_964350905.1 uncultured Thiobacillus sp.
CCTCATCGACGGCATCGCGGTGGACGACCTGGTTGCCAAACGCACCCAGGGCCTGATGAATCCCAAGCAGGCCACCAGCATCGAGAAGCGCACCCGCAAGGAGTTCCCGGAAGGCATCGCGGCATTCGGCACCGATGCCCTGCGCTTTACCTTCGCCAGTCTCGCCACGCACGGCCGCGACATCAAGTTCGACCTGCAACGCGCCGAAGGCTACCGCAATTTCTGCAACAAGCTGTGGAACGCCACCCGCTTTGCGCTGATGAACCTGGAAGGCCACGACTGCGGCCAGGACGCCAATACGCCCCCCTCCCCCTCGGGGGGAGGGGCTGGGGGAGAGGGAAGGTTTGAATACTCCGACGCCGATCGCTGGATCACTGCGCGTCTGCAACAGGCCATCACCGACGTTCACGCCGCATTCAGCGCCTATCGCTTCGACCAGGCAGCACGCGCCGTGTACGAATTCGTGTGGGATGAATACTGCGACTGGTATCTGGAACTCGCCAAAGTGCAGTTGAACAACGGCACACCCGAACAGCAACGTGCTACCCGCCGCTCCCTCGCCAGCGTGCTCGAGGCCACCCTGCGCCTCGCCCACCCCATCATTCCCTACATCACCGAAGAACTGTGGCAAAAAGTTGCGCCACTGGCCGGTGTCTCGGGCGACACCATCATGCTGGCGGGCTTCCCCCAGACGGACACAGCACAGGCCCACACCAGCAGCGTCACACGCATCCAGATACTGAAGGAACTGGTCAATGCCTGCCGCACCCTGCGCAGCGAAATGAATTTGTCACCTGCCCAGCGCGTGCCGCTGGTGATCGAGGGCGACACCGCTGTCATCAACGCGCTCGCGCCCTACATCACGGCGCTCGGCAAGCTAAGCGAAGTCAGCGCTGTCGCTGCACTTGCGGATGCCGACGCCCCGGTCGCCCTGGTCGGTGACATGCGGCTGATGCTGGTGGTGGAAATCAACAAGGATGAAGAACGCGCGCGGCTGGCCAAGGAAATCGCCCGCATCACCGGTGAAATCTCCAAGGCGAAAAGGAAATTGTCCAACGCCAGTTTTGTCGACAAGGCGCCAGCAGCCGTGGTGCAGCAAGAGCAGACACGCTTGTCAGACTTTGTTTCCATGCTGCAAAAACTGGAGGCTCAGCATACACGGCTAGGTGTGCAGACGTGACCAAGGGACGACAGACTCCATCTCAAACAGAAACATCTCGCGCCGGGGTCGCTTGAGCTTCTTCACAAAGTCGGTGGCGCAATTTTAAAATAATGGGAACTCGTTCAGATCTTCCTAGATAATGTCGTCACGAGATTGCAAGCCAAAGCACAAGGCAGCGTATGCTGACTACGGCCAGGAATGTAGCACTGTTTTTAGCATAGCGCGTAGCAATACCCCACCAGCGCTTGAGATGCAGAAATGCGTTCTCGATGAGATAGCGATGCCGGTAAAGATGCTTGTCATAGCTTCGCTGCTCTTTTCTGTTCTTGCGGGACGGGATCACGCCGCTCATGCCTTGAGCGGCGGCTTGCTCGACGATGGCATCGCTGTCATAACCCTTGTCGGCCAACAGATGCCGGGCTCCCTTCGATCAATTGCGTAGCCTGCGTGCAATCTGCGGTGGTACCTTGCGTAACAATGACTCGGAGCGGCATACCAAACGCATCCACGGCCAAATGTAGTTTGGTGTTGAGTCCCCTTTTGTAAGGCCCATGGCTTGATTGCCGCCCCGAGCGCGTGCGCCTTGATGTGACTGGCGTGAATCATCAGCCATGCGTAGTCTGGATCGTCGATCAACTGTTCCGCAATGCCACCCCATACGCCTTTGCGTCCCAGCAATCGAGGCTCAAGTAGTGCTCACGCTGCACCAGAGATGTCATGCCGTTGATAAGCCTCAGCCATTCGCGTTCATCCAGCCTATGCAAAACAGCATTCTGGCTTGTCTCGTGACGACACTACTTAGGTCAGCTTCCAGATCTCGGCGTTGTATTCCCGCATGGTGCGATCGGTAGAAAAGAAGCCGCTCGACGCCGTGTTGAGGATGCTCATGCGCGTCCAGCCCGCTTCGT
>CAYGMS010000471.1:0-2062 GCA_964350905.1 uncultured Thiobacillus sp.
CGACACGCCCGCCGAACAGCATGCTGATCTGATCCAGCATCTGATCCTTGTACAGGCTGAAACGATCAACCTCCGGCAATGACATGGTCACACCCAAAGCGCGGCCGCGCGGGATCACCGTCACCTTGTGTACCGGATCACAACCTTCCAGAGTCATACCTATTACGGCATGGCCTGACTCATGATAAGCCGTTTTTTTCTTGTCCTCGGGCGTGATCACCATGGATTTGCGTTCTGCACCCATGAATATCTTGTCCTTGGCCTGCTCGAAATCGTCCATGTCCACCAAACGCTTGTTGCCACGCGCGGCAAACAGCGCAGCCTCATTGACCAGATTGGCCAGGTCTGCACCGGACATGCCAGGCGTGCCGCGCGCGAGGATGTCGGCCCGAACATCGGGCGCCACCGGAATCTTGCGCATGTGCACCAGCAGAATCTGCTCACGACCACGGATATCAGGCAAGCCAACGACGACCTGGCGGTCGAAACGGCCCGGGCGCAGCAAGGCAGGATCAAGGACATCCGGACGGTTGGTCGCAGCCACCACGATCACGCCGGCATTGGCCTCGAAACCATCCATTTCAACCAGCAACTGGTTCAGGGTCTGCTCACGTTCATCGTTACCGCCACCCAGCCCGGCGCCACGCTGGCGGCCCACCGCGTCAATTTCGTCAATAAAGATGATGCAGGGTGAGCTTTTCTTGGCCTGCTCGAACATGTCACGCACCCGCGCGGCGCCCACCCCCACAAACATTTCCACAAAATCGGAGCCGGAAATGCTGAAGAATGGCACCTTGGCCTCGCCGGCAATCGAACGCGCCAACAGGGTCTTGCCGGTCCCCGGAGGACCCACCAGCAACACGCCGCGCGGAATCCGTCCGCCCAGTTTCTGGAATCGGGTCGGATCTTTCAGGAACTCGACCATTTCAACGACATCTTCCTTGGCTTCGTCGCAGCCAGCCACGTCAGCAAACGTCACCGGGTTGGTATTCTCGTCAAGCAGGCGAGCCTTGCTTTTGCCAAACGAGAACGCGCCGCCCTTGCCCCCGCCCTGCATCTGACGCATGAAGAAGATCCAGACACCGATCAGCAGCAGCATGGGGAACCACGAAATGAACAGGCTCATCAGGAATGAAGGCTGCTCTTCCGGCTTGGCTTCGACCGACACACCATTCTTCAGCAAGTCCGACACCATCCACGGATCGCTCGGCGCATAACTGGTAAAGCGCTGGCCATCGCTGCGTTCGCCCTTCAGCACATTACCCTCGATCACGACCTTGGTAATCTGCTGCTGACGTACCTCCTCGATGAACTGCGAATAAGGCACCTGCGTCTGCGCGGTACGCTGCGCACCAAACTGGTTAAAGACCGTCATCAGCACGACAGCGATAATCAACCAGACCGCGATGTTCTTCGACAAATTGTTCACACTTACTCCTTGGGTGCTGAATCCAGCACGTTCAAATTCATTCTAAGCCTTATATCAGGCTTGTCTCGGCAACAGGGTGCCGGCCCAGCAAAAACACTTCGGAACTACGATCTCGCGAAGCATCAGGCTTGCGGATCAGGACTTTTTCAAATGACTGGCGCATTTGTGCACGAAAATCCTCAAACCCAACCCCCTGAAATGCTTTGACGAGAAAAACGCCATCTGGTTTCAACCAATTCACAGCAAATTCGAGCGCCAGTTCGCACAATTCGTAATGTCGCGCCTGATCGCGCAGCATCACTCCGCTCACGTTGGGGGCCATATCGCTTAATACAAGGTCAACCCGCCCGGATTGCAATTTTTCTTGCAGCCAGGCCAGCGCCGCCGGGTCGGTAAAATCGCCCTCCAGGCTCTCCACTCCGGGCATCGGGGCCACGGGCAGCAAATCAATTGCCAGCACCCTGCCCTGGCGTTTCATCTTGTTGACTGCAACCTGGCACCAGCTACCGGGAGCGGCACCCAGGTCCACGACGGTCATTCCGGGACGCAGCAGACGGTCGCGCGCGTCAATTTCCAGCAGTTTATAGGCGGCGCGTGAACGATAACTGTCCTGCTGCGCCTTTTTGACGTAGG
>CAYGMS010000472.1:0-2052 GCA_964350905.1 uncultured Thiobacillus sp.
GCCATGACAATGGGCCGCACGTGGCGATTCTCCCGGCGCATTTCCACTATCCCATAGCGGGACATGGTTTTTAGGGTGCGCGAAAGGTTTCCGGGTTTGCGGCCGGTGATAACGGCCAGACCGCTGATGGATTCAGGCTGCAAATCACGGATCGTCTTGAGCAGGGCGCGATTGTCGTCGCTCAGGACTTCAGCCAGGGATTTCATCGAGGTGAACCAGATTTTGGGTTCGCCGGGTTTGGGTTTGTACTCGCCCTTGGCGATGGCCAGCATGCGTTCGCGGATTTTCTCTTGAGACATGATCCCGATGGCGATTTTTTTCATTGCTTTGCTTCCTTTAATACACGATCCACTTCGGTGAAAAAGGCGGCCATTAACTGGTAAGCGTCCTTAAACTCATAAGGGACACCTTTATCCGCGACGTGTCGGTGTTTGTGGTCATAGGGTAGACGTTGACCCGCAAACTTGAATTTCTTGGGCGGCTTGACCGCTGCTTGCCGCCCAGTAACGCTTTTCCCCGCCTCGTCAGTGTCTTTTCATGGGCGACAACCGCCCCAGGCAGACGAAGCCACTTTCTGCATGCGGGGTTCATTTGGGAATCGGAAAATAAAGCCCGGCAAACGTTGCAACTTGCCCTATGCAGCTTCCAGCACACGCATTTCGACGTGCAGGCCTGCGGCTGTCGCCATGTTGACCAAGGCATCCAGGGCAAACAAGTCGATTTTGCCGCGCATGAGATCAGAGACGCGCGGCTGCGTCACACCGAACAGCTTGGCAGCTTGCGACTGGCTCATGCCGACGCGGGCGATATGATTTTTCAAGGCCATCATCAAGACCGAGCGGAGCTTCATGTTTTCCGCTTCCTCAGGGGTGTCCTCGATGGCATCCCACACGCTGGAAAATCGTTTATTGCTCATTGTTCTATCTCCTTCAACAAATCCCGGTAGCGTTTCGCTGCCAAGTCGATATCTGCCTTGCTGGTTTTCTGCGTTTTTTTCTGAAAGCAGTGCAGCACATAGACGGCATCGGCAAACTTGGCGACATAGATCACCCGGTACGCGCCGACTTCGTCCCGAATCCGGATTTCCCGCACGCCCTGGCCTACCGTTGTCATCGATTTCCAATTGTCCGGTTCGCCGCCTTGCTGTACCAGGTCGATTTGGTGTCCTGCTTCGCGCCGAGCCGAGATGGGGAAGGCGCGCAGATCATCAAGGGCGCTGCCCCGGAACTCGACAGGCTTAATATCTATCATTAACGTAATTATACAAATAATTGTATGTGGCGCAAGCCCTTGCTGGGCTCAATTTTCCATTCCCAACAACCCCATTAACAAGCCACTCGCATATGACGAAGTCATCCTTATGGTTAAGTTTCGGATGGTCACGGTTTAAAAACCTGACCGCCTGGAATTGGTCGTACTGGAACTGATGATCAGCGGCCCAAATCAACCCTGAACTGACTGCTTTGTGCATCCGCTTCTGGTGGGATCTGAGCGTCGGGATGCGGTCAAGGGGAATGATGGGTACGGGAGCACGTCGACCTCACTTCAGTCGACAGTATCAAAGAGAAATTGACCACGCTTTCGCAGGTTCTCGATGTCTTTCGCAAGATCCGCCTCGGTAAGCTCGCGAACATGAACCCATGCCTCACGCATCTCGATGTGCTCAGCAAAAATCACGTCATCACTCTCATGGGCAAGGCTCAATTCTTCATGGTGTTCATAGAGCACACCACGCATCCACCTTTCCTGGGAAAAAACCTCAACCAGGCCATGCATGGAATGCATGGCCATGCTGCCAACCGGGCACTGAAACCCTGCAAGGTCCACCACATTACTCATATCCGGCTCCATGACAATTCATCCACATTTTCTGTGGATAAGACTTTAGCATTTCACCCAAAATCTCAGTCCGATCAAGCATCCTTGCCGCGCGATTATTTTTTCATCAATCGGTAACGATCAATGCAAACCATTCTGAAAGCGTGCCAGCCATTCAAAGGCCGTGGCCATGCCACTTAGCCACCCCGCCCCTGGCGCGCGCGGCCCAAAATC
>CAYGMS010000473.1:0-2049 GCA_964350905.1 uncultured Thiobacillus sp.
GGGCAGACATTATTTAAGCTCCTTTTGTGTCTACACCGATCAGCAACTTGGCGTCGCTGAGGTATTGATGAGGCGGAATCACCAGATTGGTTGGCGCCGGTGCGCCCTTGTATACGCGCGCGGCGAGGTCAAAGCGCGAGCCATGGCAGGGACAGAAGAAACCGCCCGGCCAGTCAGCACCCAATCCGCTGTCAATGCCCGCTTTGAGCTTTTCGGAAGGTGAGCAGCCAAGGTGGGTACAAATCCCGACTGCCACCAGATATTCCGGCTTGATCGAGCGCGTGGCATTCTTGCAGTACGCAGGCTGCTGCGGCTGTTCGCTGCCTGGATCGGTCAACAGGTCGTCGATCTTGGGCAGTCCATCAAGCATTTCCTTGGTGCGATTGACAACCCACACCGGTTTGCCGCGCCACTCAACCGTCAACAGCATGCCCGGCTCAATCTTGCTGATATCCACCTCCACCGGTGCGCCCGCAGCCTTGGCCCGCGCGCTCGGCATCATGCTCATCACCAGCGGCACAGCGACTCCCGCCGCCGCAACGCCACCGACGGCACTGGTCGCAGCGATCAAGAATTTTCGCTTACTAGTGTCCACTTTTTGCCCATTAGCTTCCTGGCTCATGTTTACTTAACCCGAACGAGTTGCAATAAAACCGGCATTCTAACCAATTTGCCCCCCCCGGCGGAAGCCCGCATTGCGAATGTCGTAATGCGGGCCCTGCCCTGAGCTATAATCGCCCAGTTGAAAAATCACGCCAAGTCTCTGAATTTAATGAATATGCGCAAATTCTGGTTGCTCTTCGCACAATCCACGACAGTAGCCCTTGGCGTGCTGTTCATCATTACTTTATTCAAGCCCGACCTGCTGCGCTGGCAACCGCAGCCGCAAAATCTCACCATCAAGCAGGCCCAACAGCCCGCACCCGGCGGGCACACCCCGTCCGATTCGTTTGCGCCGGCGGCAAACAAGGTCATTCCGACCGTGGTCAACGTGTTCACCCAGCAAAAAATCCGGAACCCGGCTCACCCGGCCATGCAGGATCCGATTTTTCGCTATTTTTTCGGTGACCGGCAGGATGCGCGCCCACGCCAGGCGTCCAACCTGGGCTCAGGTGTCATCGTCAGCGCGAATGGCTACATCCTCACCAATCATCATGTGGTCGAGGCAGCCGATGAAATCCAGGTGGCCCTGGCGGATGGCAGAACACTGCCTGCCCGCGTGGTCGGCGCCGATCCCGAAACGGATCTGGCTGTCCTGAAAATTGATGCGGACAATCTTCCTGCCATTACCTTTGCCCAAGCCGACAGCATCAAGGTCGGCGACTGGGTGCTGGCCATCGGCAACCCGTTCGGCGTGGGCCAAACCGTGACCGCAGGCATTGTCAGCGCACTGGGGCGCACCCATCTCGGCATCAACACTTTCGAGAACTTCATCCAGACCGACGCTGCCATCAACCCGGGCAACTCGGGCGGCGCACTGGTTGATTCCAGTGGCAATCTGGTCGGGGTAAATAGCGCCATTTATTCACGCACCGGCGGATCGCAAGGCATCGGCTTCGCCATTCCCGTCAGCATTGCACGCCAGGTGATGGAACAGATCATCAAATCCGGCAGTGTGACGCGCGGTTGGGTCGGGGTCGAAGTGCAGGATTTGACGCCCGAACTGGCTGAGTCATTCAATCTGAAAAATGCCGAAGGCGCCTTGATTGCGGGTGTATTGAAAGGCGGACCGGCCAACACGGGCGGCGTTCGCCCGGGCGATATCCTGCTGGCGGTCAATGGCAAAGCCGTATCCAACTCGGCCTCGCTGCTCAATTTGATTGCCGATCTGAAGCCTGGCGTTGAGGCTCAACTCAGGGTGGCACGCAAGCAACACGTGCTGGATCTGAAGGTTCAGGTGGGACGGCGCCCCATGCAGCGTGCCCTGGAACCGCCGCAGGACCCCGATCTCAATTAAGGCGAGCGCCAGGCCAGAATGCTGGCCTCGTGTTCGCTGCGCTCGAACACCACATTGGCCCGCCTGGCAATCAGCGGATCAAGCTGGCCGAT
>CAYGMS010000474.1:0-2045 GCA_964350905.1 uncultured Thiobacillus sp.
GCCGCGCCAGGATATCCGATGGAGCCCGCCGAGTACGAAGCCTGGTACGCCACCGCGCGAGGGCGCTGGATCGGCGAAACAGAATTCAATCTGGCTTCGCGTGTGCTTTCAACCCGGCCAAGCGAAACCCTGCTCGATGTGGGTTGCGGTACGGGCTGGTTCACGCGTCGATTTGCGCAGCAGGATCTGCACGTCACGGGCCTTGATCCCAGCCCGAATTGGCTGGCCTTTGCACGCGCCCACAGCGACCCCGCCCTACGCTGGGTTGAGGGCGACGCCCAGGCACTGCCCTTTTCCGATGCGGGCTTTGACCATGTGCTGTCCATCGCCGCGTTATGCTTTGTGGCGGATGAACATAAAGCGGTGGCCGAAATCGTACGGGTAGCGAAGCGCAGCTTTGTCATTGGCTGGCTGAATCGGACCAGTTTGCTTTACCGGGTAAAGGGCCGGCACGGGGGCAGTGGTGCATATCAGGGTGCGCGCTGGCATACCGCTGATGAGGTGCTTGCCCTGTTTTCAGGACTGGCCGTGTGCAACCTGACTATGCGCTCAGCGATTTTTCTGCCCTCTGGAACGCGATGGGCCAAGCTGCTTGAGCAAGGCTTGCCCAACACCATGCTATGGGGTGGGTTGCTCATACTGCGTGGTGAGAAGGCCTGACTGCACTTATAGTGCAAGCCTTAAATCCTCAGTGCTTATTTTGAACGGGTTGCCGTTTGAGAGTTGAAAAGATGAATTTGAAAGAAAGGCTGCGCCAGCCTGGCATAGCCGCGGCACTCGGAGCGGCCTTGTTGTTCGGGGGGGGAACGCCGCTCGCCAAATGGTTGCTTGATGCGATCAATCCGTGGCTGCTGGCAGGCCTGCTCTATCTGGGTTCGGGCGTCGGGCTGACTCTTTATCGCTGGCTGAGCCATGCCCCGGCAGTTCGGCTTCCGCGGAATGAACTACTGTGGTTTGCCGCAGCGATCCTGTCCGGCGGCATCATCGCTCCGGTGCTGTTAATGTTCGGCCTGACAGGGATGCCCGCATCCGGCGCTTCCCTTCTGCTGAATGCCGAAAGCGTGTTCACCGCATTGCTGGCGTGGTTTGCGTTCAAGGAGAATTTCGACCGCCGCATCGCACTGGGCATGCTTGCCATCGTGGCCGGCGCGGTCGTGCTCAGTGTGCCTTCAGGCGTGCGCGTTTCCGGACTGTGGCCATCGCTGGCCATTTTGGGTGCGTGTTTCGCCTGGGGGATCGACAACAACCTGACCCGCAAGGTGTCGCTTACTGATGCCACCTGGATCGCGTCGGTTAAAGGCGGGATTGCCGGCATCGTCAATCTGGGCCTGGCCTTCGCGCTCGGCGCATCGATGCCGGCATGGCCCGCTCTGGCCGCTGCAATGACGGTCGGCTTGCTTGCCTATGGGGTGAGTCTGGCGCTATTCGTGGTGGGCCTGCGCCACCTCGGCACTGCACGCACGGGAGCTTATTTCTCGGTCGCGCCGTTCTTCGGCGCCGTGCTCGCGGTCGCGATGGGGGCACCGGTCACGCTGCCGCTGCTCATGGCGGGGGCCTTAATGGCGCTGGGAACGTGGCTGCATCTGTCCGAACACCATGACCACGGACATACGCATGATGAGATGGAACACAGTCACGAACATATCCACGACGAACACCATTTGCATGCCCATGATCATCCGGTGACGCCCGGCACCCGACATAGTCATCCGCATCACCATGCACCGCTGATCCACACACATCCGCATTTCCCCGATGCGCATCACCGGCACGGGCATTGAGGGGGCGCCTCTAACCAGTTCAACAATAATCTTTAGGTCTGCTAATGGTGAAATTATGGACAAATGGCGAATTCAGACTGACTCAGCGAAACGGGTCGTGACATGCCTCGGAGGAAATCAGAAATCTACCGTGCGGTGAGACTTCCTGTCCTACGTCCGGTAACGAATCCATAGCGGAAATAGTTGGCTTCAATCTCCAGCGGCTGCTCTTGTTAAGGGTTGTACGATGCCTGCCCTCACCCGCAGGCCTGACAGTACGCGAGC
>CAYGMS010000475.1:0-2022 GCA_964350905.1 uncultured Thiobacillus sp.
TGCCTTCGAATACATAGACGAAGGCATTGCGCGACGCGTCCAGCGGCAATGAGAATGCGGCGTGGGCGGGCAAGGCCACGTCGAGGTAGAGCACATCGGTGGCCGGATCGTCGATCACGCCGCGCGTGCCGTTGAATTCGCCCGCCAGCACGCGCACCCGACCGGCCTCCAGCGCCACTTCCGGAATCGCGGCGGCCGAAAACTCCTGGTAGGCCGGGTCGGACATTTTTTCGCTGGCCGGCAGGTTGATCCACAACTGGAAGCCGCGCATCAGCCCGTTGGCCTGGCGCGGCATTTCGGAATGGATCACGCCGCTGGCCGCCTTCATCCATTGCGCGCCGCCGGGCTTGAGTTCGCCCTGGTTGCCCATGCTGTCGCGATGCTGCATGTGGCCATCGAGCATGTAGGTAAAGGTGATGAAGCCGCGATGCGGGTGATCCGGAAACCCGGCGATGTATTCGTCCGGATTGTCGCTGCCGAAGTGGTCCAGCAGCAGGAACGGGTCAAGGTTGCGCAGCGCTGGCGTGCCGATGCTGCGGTGAACGGTAACTCCCGCACCTTCGGTGACTTCATAGGCGGGAACGCGCTGGCGGATCGTGCGTGTGCTCATGGCTGACTCCTTTGAGTAGATGTCTGACAGCGATTGCCGGGTTGAGTTGCGGGTGTCGTGCAGATTGCCGACGTTGGTACAGCACGCTGATCGAATGGCTGCGGCGTCCCTCTTTATCCGAAGCTTTTTTACTGCCACCTGATTTGAAAATCACGCCCAGCTGACAATATCTTCCATTTTGCGGCGGGTTTTGGGGTGCTTAGGCTCGTCAGCGCGATAGCCAAAGGCGACCATGACCGCGGGCTGGTAGCGCTTTGGATCAACACCGAAGTGCTCTTCGAGAACAGCGATGGTTTTATCCATCTCGAATCCCTCGATCGGGCACGAATCGATCCCCATCAAGGCGGCAGCCGTCATCATGTTGCCGAGCGCGATATAGGCTTGGCGGGCGGACCAGTCGCTGATCTGCCGATCACCCTCGATATTGAAATCGTGCTCCTGAAACTTCTGGTAAACGTCATTGATGAAGCCGATCACTTCGTTCGGCAATTGCTTGACCTCCTTCATGTGTTTTTGCAGGTAGTCGGAGTGATGCTTCATGGTCGCGCCGGTATGCGCCAGGAAGATACAAAAATGGCTGGCAGTGTCGAGCTGGCCCGCCGTACCATTAGTTGCACCGTTCGCCCCCCAGGTGAAGTCACGAAATAACGCCCGTTTTTCCGGATTTTGTATGATCAACAACTGCCAAGGTTCCATTCCGTAGGAACTCGGTGACAGACGTGCCGTTTCAAGGATGGTGTTGAACTCGCTCTCGCTGATCTTGCGCTCCGGATTGAACACCTTGGTGGCGTGGCGGAAGTTATGGGCTGCGAGGATCTGTGACTGGGTCACACTGATTGGAAGGGTGTTGTTATCTGCAAAGGCATTCATGGTATTTCTCCGGTTGGTGTTTCCCTGAAGTGGAGGTAGGTTGTTTATCTGCACAACCCGGAACCTTCGGCTTACCGCAGGCTTGGCCCTTCATCGTAGCCCAATCCTTCGTACCCCATCCAGAACCAAGAACGCGCAGCTTTGGGCTGCGCGTTCGAGCGTGTGGCTGACGGCTGGGACCTGCAGCGTCAACCCGGTTTCAGGGCTGCGGCCTTGTCGCCGTTGGACTTTGCGCTTTTTCAAACGGGCCCGCGATCCATCTGCGACAGCACCTCGTTCACGGCAAAGATTTTTCCATTCACATGGGGAATCCCGAAGCCTTTGAGGCGCGCCGTGTGCATGGCCAGGTAGGCTTCGGCACTGGGCATATCCTTGAACAGATAGATGCCGCCCGCTTCGCCAGCGGCCTCGTTTTCCGTCCATATCTTCCAGAGCAGCCCGGGTTCTTCGGCAATCGAGCGTGCAAGACCCTCCATCGCTTCGGTCATGGCCTGTCCCCAGGGGCCTGCATAGGGAAAATCAACCTGAAGTAGGTAGCTCAT
>CAYGMS010000476.1:0-2003 GCA_964350905.1 uncultured Thiobacillus sp.
ATGCGGTAGCAGGGCAGGTGGTCGAGGCACGCGAAGCGGTGTTCGAAGTGGTCGATCCGAACCGCCTGCACGTCGAGGCGCTGGCCTACGACACCGGGCAGGCCCTGGACGTGGTCTCCGGCAGCCTCGCGGTCGGATCAGAGCGTGTTCCGCTCGTCTTCGTTGGCGCCGCCCGCAGCCTGCGCGAACAGGCCCTGCCGCTGATGTTCCGCGGCGAGGGAGATGCCCTGTCCAGCTTGGCGGTCGGCCAACCGGTCAAAGTGTTCGCGTTGACCCGGAGCACGGTGCAGGGCTTCCGCGTGCCGGCGGCGGCGCTGGTAAAGAACCCCTCCAACCAGACCATCGTCTGGGTCAAGACCGCCCCCGAGCGCTTCGAGCCCCGCACGGTGACGGTGGAGCCGCTCGACGGCGCAAACGTAGCGGTAACTTCCGGCCTGCGAGCCGGCGACCGGGTAGTGGTGCGCGCTGCGACCCTGGTTAACCAGGTCCGCTGACGGGAGGCTGTAATGTTCAAATCACTACTCGACAACAGCCTGGCCAACCGGCTGCTGGTGATCATCGCCAGCCTGGCACTCATGGCCTATGGCGCGTTCACGCTGACGCGCACCCCGGTGGACGTGTTTCCAGACCTCAACAAACCCACCGTCACCCTGATGACAGAAGCCGGTGGCATGGCGCCCGAGGAGGTAGAGCAGCTCATCACCTTCCCGCTGGAAACCACCATGAACGGCCTTCCGGGCGTGGAGAGCGTGCGCTCGGTTTCCAGCGCAGGGCTGTCCTTCGTCTACATCACCTTCGACTGGCGCACCGACATCTACCGTGCGCGACAGATGGTATCGGAGCGACTCTCCTCGATGGAGGAAGGCCTTCCTGACAGCGCTGTGCCGCGTATGGGGCCGATCAGTTCGATCATGGGCGAGATCATGCAGATCGCGATCCCCATCGACACGGCGAAGATTTCCCCCATGCAGGTGCGCGAATACGCGGACTGGGTGCTCAGGCCGCGCCTCATGGCGATCGCCGGTGTGGCGCAGGTCATCCCTATCGGCGGCGAGGTGCGCCAGTTCCAGGTGCAACCGGATACCATCCGTATGGCGGAGTTGGGCATCGCTCACGACCAGCTCGACGACGCGCTCCGGGGGTTTTCGTCCAACACCTCGGGCGGGTTCCTGGAACTCAACGGGCGCGAATACCTGATCCGCAACCTGGGTCGCACCTCGCGCCTGGACGATCTCAAGAATCTGGCACTCACTAGCCGCAATGGCCAGCCCATCCTGCTGCGTCAGATCGCCGAAGTGACTTTCGCACCGGCCCTCAAGCGCGGTGACGCCGGCTTCGAGGGCAAGCCGGCGGTCATCCTGGGCATCCAGAAGCAGCCGACAGCCGATACCATCGCGCTCACGCGGTCCATCGAGAATGCGCTGGGCGAAATGAAACAGGGCCTGCCGACCGGCATGGCGGAGCCTCGCGTCACTTTCCGCCAGGCCAGTTTCATCGAAGCCTCCATCGACACCCTGCAAGGCAAGCTGATCGGCGCCTCGGTGTTCGTCGCAGTGATCCTGTTCTTCTTCCTGGGCACCCTGCGTCCGACCGTGATCGCGCTGACCGCCATTCCGGTGTCGATTTTCATGACCGCGCTGGTGTTCAAGTATTTTGGCATGTCCATTAACACCATGACCCTGGGCGGACTGGCCATTGCCATCGGTGGCCTGGTGGATGACGCGGTAGTGGGCATCGAGAACGTCTTGCGGCGGTTGAAGGAGGACCGGGCCAAGCATCCCGACCATCGCATGCATCCCATCGAACTGGTGGCCAGCGCCACCCTGGAGGTGCGCTCGGCCATCCTCTACGCCACCCTCATCATCGTGCTGGTGTTCCTGCCGCTGTTCGCCCTGCCCGGCATGGAGGGGCGGCTGTTCGTGCCGCTCGGCATCGCATTCATCGTCTCGACCCTGGCCTCGCTGGTGGTGTCGGTGACGGTGACCCCGGTGCTGGCGTTTTAC
>CAYGMS010000477.1:0-1999 GCA_964350905.1 uncultured Thiobacillus sp.
GAATGGCCTGCACCATGGCGCGCGCCACGGGATCGTGTGCCACGTCCTTGACGAAGACGCCGTCGATCTTCAGATAATCCACCGGCAGTGTCTTGAGATAAGCAAACGAGGACAGGCCGCTACCGAAGTCGTCCAGCGCAAAACGGCAGCCTTTCTGCCGCAGGGCATGCATGAACGTGGCGGCACGCTCCAGATTGGCGATGGCCACACTTTCGGTGATCTCGAAGCAGATGGTATCGGGCGGCACCTGGTGCAACGCAAGCTGTTCGTCGATGTAGTCCTGTAAGCCCGGCTCACCGAGCGAGGCGCCGGAAAGGTTGATGTTGCACATCAGGCGGCGTGGGTCCTGCTGCTGGCGCAGATAGTCGCCGATGGTGGTCAGGGCGGCACCGATCACCCAGCGGTCGATGGCCGGCATCAGATTGTAGCGTTCGGCGGCGGGCAGGAAGGCCATCGGCGGCACCAGCTTGCCGTCCTCATCCTCCAGGCGCAGCAGGACCTCGCCATGCTTGGCGAGGTCGCCGTTCAGCGGCGCAATGGTCTGGCAATACAGGCGGAAGCGGTTTTCATCCATGGCCTTGCGCAGGCGCGACACCCACTGCATTTCGCCATGGCGCCGGGCCATTTCCAGGTCGCCGGGCTGATAAACCTGAACCCGGTTGCGCCCCTTTTCCTTGGCCATAAAGCAGGCTGCATCAGCCTCACTCAACACTTCGGCCGGTGTAACGCTGTCTTCGGTGATTGGCACCAGCCCAATACTGACCCCAATATCGAAACTGTGGCCCTGCCAGACGAAGCGAAAATTCCTGACCGTTTCCAGCAGTTCCTCAGTGATCTGCTGCGCGCGCTCCAGTGGGCAGTTTTCCAGCAGCAGGCCGAATTCATCACCACCCAGACGCGCAAGCGTGTCGGTATCGCGCACCTTTTCCTTCAGCAGGAAGGTGATCTGGCACAACAGCCGGTCGCCCACGGCGTGGCCGCAGGTATCGTTGACCAGCTTGAACTGATCGAGATCGAGATAGGCCAGGGCGTGCTGCTGATGGGTATGCTTGGCCTGCACCAGCAGTTCCGTCAGGCGGCGCTCGAACTCGCGGCGATTGATGAGGCCGGTGAGCGTATCGTGCGCGGCGTGATACGAGAGCAGATGCGGGATGCGGTGCATCAGGCTGACGTCGTAGAACACCATGACCGCACCGACGATCTTGCCGTCGCGGTCCAGAATCGGCGCCGCCGAGTCTTCGATCACGAACTCGGTGCCGTCGCGCCGGACCAGCACGGTATTGGTGCCGAGGCCGACCACACAGCGGTTGCGCAGACATGCCTCGATGGGGTTGGGTTCGGGTTCGCGGTTCAGGCCATTGACGAGACGAAACACTTCGCTGACCTTGTGGCCACGTGCTTCTGCATTGCTCCAACCGATCATTTCCTCGGCCACCGGGTTGAGGTTTTCGACCCGGCCTTCGGCGTCGGTTGTGATCACGGCATCGCCGATCGAATTCAGCGTGATCTCGGCCATTTCCTTCTGCCGGAACAGATCATTGGCCGTCTGCCGCACCCGGGTCACACTCACCACCGCAAACCCCAGGGCGAAAAACGCCACGACAAACTGGAAAACCATTTTCCACATTGCCGCCTGCATGACGCGGTTCGCATGCTCGCCGGTGATCTGTGATATCGCCGTGGAAACGGCGAGCAGGCTGTCGATGGCATGGGTAGCGGCGTCCAGCCATTGGCCGGCATCCATCGGGTACTGACCACTCGCCGCCGCTGCGTAAACCTGGCGACGCTGGTGTTCGTACTCGTCCAGAAAGCTGACCTGCATGGTCTGCACCGCCCGTGCGATGCGCCCGTCGGTGTCGGGCCGCTCGCTGAAGGCGATCATCTCGCGAATGGTACGGCCAACCTCGCCACGATAGGTGTTCAGGTCATCCAGGATCGGCTCCCGTAGCGGCTGGCGCGCGCCAATATGCCACGCCAGGATGCCGCGCTCGAGACCCGC
>CAYGMS010000478.1:0-1998 GCA_964350905.1 uncultured Thiobacillus sp.
TTACGGGAGGACTTGCACCTCCAAGAGTGCGCCCGTGCCGGGCGCACATAAAAAACCCCGACACGAGGCCGGGGTTGCGGGTGAGGTAAGGAACGTTCTGGCGTTATGCGTGTGTTTTGCGTTTGCGCGCTAAAATCATACCCGCCACGCCGATGCCAAGCAAAGCCAGAATGGCAGGTTCCGGCACAGGAACAACGTCTGTAGACTGGAACCCCCCTCGGATATAGGTCTCGCCCGAATAGATGCCGAGTGTCGATCCTGAGCCGATCGAACCGGCGTCTAAAATGGTTGGGCTGACGTTGTTGTCGTAGAGAACATACGATGCCAGAAGGTTGCTGGCTCCGGCTGTCTTGGACAGAATCAGCTCGATTTTGCCGGCAGTTGGCAAGAAGGTCTGGATGGAAAACGAGTCGAGAAGCGTACTCACATCCGTGGCAAAGTTCACGTGACGCAAGGCGACAACAATATCCGAGGCCGGATTCATACCAACAAACAGCACATAGGTATCGTCACCCTTGTTGCCAATTCCGAGCGCCTGATCCGTTGCACGAATACCAAAGCTTTGTCCCGTAACCATGGGAAGGTTCGACATGTCGAATAGCCCATGAATAGAGAAAGCATCAGCCACTCCCAAGAAATTTGAATTGGCAGGATTGGTTGCCAACGTTCTGGACGCCACGGTTGAATGCTCGGCAAGGGTTCCGATGAGTCCCGTGGGGTCGCCGAGGGAAGGTGTCATCGTCAGCGAGCCCCCGGATTCGCCGGTCATTCCGGCAAATCCCACTCCAAAATATGTTGCCGCACCGTCCGGGCCGCTTGGCGGAATAATTCCGTCTGTGAATGAATCGTGGAATATCTCGGCGGGGCCTTTCGTGATCCTGAATTCATCCATAATCGGGGTGAATGGCAGGGCGAAGGCCAAACCGCCAGTTGACGCAATCAATGCGCCGATGCCCATGGCGACGAGCGAACGTATCGTAATCATTGTCAATGCCTCCCCGATCAAGTTGACGAAAGCCATGTTTTAAACATGGCTTGTGCAATCACGCATGAAACGGGCCAACGATTTTTTGTCTTATTTAACAGCCACTTAAGATTCGATATAGAACGGCCATCCAGAAAAGTGTAAAGATTTTCGACAGGCTCATACAGATCAGCCTCGATTTTCTGTTTGCCACGGATCTCTTGCATTGATGCAATTGAACACCCGGACAAACAATCCGAAACTGTCCCCTATAGTCGACGATGCAGCCGATCAATGTGCCAGGGCAAACAAGCCAGAAACCCCAAGCGGCCCAGTGGGCGGTACCCGAACCGGGCGCCCACTTCCGCACCGGCAGATGGCGCGATGGCGGCAGCGTTCGCAAAGCTGAAGGGATAAGGCCGGATGGCAACGGCAAGATCTCATTCCATTGTCATACGAAAATCCCTGCCCAACCCCATCGCTTTGATCCGCCGGCCTTTTTTAACAAAAATACCTGAAAATCACATATAATATCAACCACATAAAAGCTACCTGCAAAGGTAGCTTTTATGGTTTTGGGCTTTCACACAAGCGATATGGCTATATTGCTTGTGTGGATTTTCCTTTCTTTTCACCCAGGAGGAAATAAATGCATACCAACACCACCACCATCATCAACTGCCTGAAACAACACGGCCAATTGCTGGACCACGAAATCTCGGCGGAAACAGGCATTCCGCTTGCGACGGTTCGCCACTCATTGTCCGACTTGTCGGAACGCGGCGAGATCTCCCACTGCAACGTGACACAATTCAAGGGCGGCAAGCCCGTCAAGAGCTCGCTCTGCAGAATTGCCGGGTATACGCCCACCTGGTCCACGCGCAAGAAACCCGCCACGAAAACCAGCAACTGATTACTGCGTTAATCGCATGTCGGTAAACAAAAAGGGGCGGCCTCAGGCTGCCCCTTTTTGCTTCCGTGTTTGGCATGCTGGAGAAACACTGATTAATTCGTCACCCCGGCGAAAGCCGGGG
>CAYGMS010000479.1:0-1996 GCA_964350905.1 uncultured Thiobacillus sp.
CCCCCATGCTTCCGGTTCAGTACCTGGCTCGCGTTCTGGATATCCCGCTCGCGCGGGACGCTCCGAACCGCCCGGTAGCCGGACTGGTAGGCGTACAACCCGTACAGAATGCCACTGAGCGCGACCAGGCCGCGCCGCGCCTCACGTTCGTACACCTGACTGTCGGCCAGGCGCTCACCGGCCAGGTGAAAAGCCTGAGCAAGGGCATTGCGCTGGTCGAAATCGATGGCCAGACTGTCGCCATGCGTCTGCCGCCGCAAACAGCGGTCGGCGATACGCTGCGGCTGCGCTTTGCCGGGCATCTGCCGCAGCCGGTTTTTCTGCTCGAAACAGCGGCAGGCGCCGCAGCCGACACCCCGCAACTCAGCCAGACCGCACGCATGTTGAGCGGCATCATGCAGCATGTACCCGAGCGCGCCCTGCCCACACTGACTCCCGCCGCCGCCCTGCTGAACCGGCCCACTGCCGTTCCCGCCGAACTGGCGCTTGCGTTGCGCTCCGCACTGGTACGCAGCGGACTGTTTTATGAATCACATCTGGCGAACTGGGTGGTCGGTCAGGACAGTCTGGATGGCCTGATGCAGGAACCGCAAAACCGGCAGACAAGTGAAGCGGCACGCTCAGCACTGGCCCTGCTTAATTCCAGCAACCAGGCTGACCGGCCCGTCAATCCCATGCATACCCTGCTGTCGCAGCAGTTGCAGGTTCTGGAGTCGCCCCAGTTCGCCTGGCGTGGAGAACTGTGGCCCGGTCAGATGCTGGAATGGCAGATCCGTCAGGAAGCCGGTTCGTCATCCGGCGAGCCCGCTTCCGTGGAGCCTTCCGAGGACCAAACAGGCTGGGAATCGCATCTCAAGCTGAGCCTGCCGAGACTCGGCAATGTGGAGGTATATATCAAGCTGGACGCACAGCAGGCGTTCAGCATCCGCATGGTGCCGGAGCAGCCGGAAACCATGCCGCTGCTGCAGGCCAACCAGGCGAGCCTGGTTGAAAAGCTCACCACAGCGGGCTGCGAGTTGCACGCCGTGACGGTGCAAAATGATGCCAATTCCTGACCCACAACGCGCCGCAGCCGCCCTTGCCTACCGCAGTGGCGACACTGCGCCGCGTGTGGTCGCTAAAGGTAAGGGGATTTTGGCCGACAACATCATAGAGAGAGCCCGTGCGTCGGGCGTGTATGTCCATGAATCACGGGAGTTGCTGGCCTTGCTGATGCAAATTGATCTGGACAGCCATATCCCGCCGCAGCTGTATATTGCAGTCGCCGAGTTGCTGGCCTGGCTCTATCAACTGGAAGAAACCGATAAACAGGCTTTGCCGAATCCTAACGTTTGATCAATATGTCTTCACCCACGACGCAGCACAACGACGCCCACCTGGACCGCGAAAAGGTACTGGAAAACTACGCCATCCATTCGCGCTCTGAAATTCTGTTCCTGCTGCGTGCAATCCAGCAACGCCGCTTGCTGGTCAACCTGGACCTGCCAAACAGCCGGCAGATCGTCGTCACCTCCATCATCGCAGTCAACGACCGCACCAATGCGCTGATACTCGACGTGGCCCGTGGCGATGCGCTCAACCATGAATTGCTGTCCGGCAAAAATGCCGAGTTCATCACCCAGCTCGAGGGCGTATCCATCTCGTTCAAGACCGGAGTGGTCACCTTATGTGATTACGAAAAACTGCCGGCACTGCGTATCGCGCTGCCCAAATCGATCATCCGCCTGCAGCGCAGGGAGCATTTCAGGGTGCATGTGCCCATGTCGAGCGCCGTTAAATGCATCGTGCCATCAACGTCGGAAAGCGACCCTGGGCCGATCCACGCGAACATTGTCGACATTGGTGGCGGCGGTGTGGCCATCGCCGAATCCGGTGGCCGCCTGGGGACGGAAACCGGACGAACCCTGCCGGACTGCCGATTGTTGCTGCCTGACATGGACGTGATCGTCACCCCGATGGAAGTCCGGAATTCGGCACAAATCCGCCTGGCAAATGG
>CAYGMS010000480.1:0-1995 GCA_964350905.1 uncultured Thiobacillus sp.
TCGATCAGAAGCTTGGAGGGCATGCAGCCAGTGCGCGCGCAGGTGGTGCCGTAGGGGCCGTCGTTGACGATGACGAAACGTTCGCTGCGCTTGCGAACCTCGCGTAGCGCGGTAAGTCCGGCGGTGCCGGCGCCGATGATGATGACATCGAGAGAGTGGCTCATCGGGTGAGGGCTCCGGGGACGATGGACAGGGGTCTTGTTTGCTGGCGCGGCGGCGGCTGAACCTTGCGCAATCAGTCGTGCGTGAGATCCTTGTCGGTGAACAGGTAGTCGCGCAGTTCCTTGTCGAAGCTCGCGTCGTGGCGACGGATCCATTCCATCAGCATCGCGGCATGCTCTTTTTCCTCGTCGCGATTGTGCTTGAGGATGCCGCGCAGGGTCTCGTCCTTGCAGACGTCGATCCGCTGGTTGTACCAGTCCACTGCCTCGAGTTCTTCCATCAGCGAAGTGAGCGCGCGGTGCATATCGCGGGTGTCGCTGCTGAGTGAGTCAAAAGGTTCGTGATAACCCTCGTTTGCCATGTCGTGATTCCTGTAGTGGGTGAAAAAGGAGGTTTTCCCAAGCGCCTTCGCCTGCGGATTCAAGTTCTTTCAGCGTGCTGCGCGCTTCAGTCGCGCCTGCCACGCAGGATTTCATTAAAGCAGCGATTGGCGACCACCACAAGCGCTGCACCCGCATCCGCCAGGCCGGCCGGCGTCGTTGTCTCAGCCTTGCCGGCTGTCGCCAATCTGGCCGCAATACTGCTGCAGCTGGTCGGGTACGTCGGACGGGCAAACGCCACATTCGCGGTTGCCGGGAACCGCGAAATCGATGAACTTGGGATAGGCAAGATCGAGCCCGTTCATCAGCGCGACGAAATCCTCGAGCGTACGGTCGCCGCCGAGCCGGGGATTACGAGTCTTTTCCTGGCCGATCGTGCTGATCCGGCGCTGTTCGTAATCGTGCGCCGGGTAGACCAGGGTGTCGTCATCGAGCGCGAACAGTTTGCCGCGCACCGAGTGATACAGCGCGGTCGCGTCGCCGTTCTGGAAGTCGGTGCGGCCACAGGCGTCGATCAGCAATGCGTCGCCGCTGTAGAGGCGTTCGCGGTGCAGGTAGGCGAAATGGTTGTCGGTGTGGCCGGGGGTGTGAATCGGGGTCAGCTCAACCGAGCCCATGCTGAACGGCGTGCCTTCGACGATGCCAAGGTCGGTGCACGGCAGCGCATCGAGCGCCGGGCCGGCGATGCGGCTGCCGGCAATGGCCTTGAGCTTGCTGGCCGAGGTGATGTGGTCGGCGTGGATGTGCGTTTCCAGCGTGAACGCGAGCTTGAGTCCGAGCGCGTTGACCGCAGCCAGGTCGCGTTCCCAGGTCGGCAGCACCGGGTCGATCAACAGCGCCTGACCGCTGTCCTCACAGCCGAGGAGATAGGTGTAGGTGCTGGAAATGGGCTCGAACAGCTGTCGGAAAATCATTTGCGCCTCCTGCGGGATCGTTACGGTGCGGCCACTGCTTCGTCCAGAAGTTCCACCCAGTGCCTGACCGGAATGCTGCTGCCCGATTGCAGATGGGTGAGGCAGCCGATGTTGGCGGTGACGATCATTTCGGGCTGCCCTGCCTGCAGGTGGCCCAGTTTACGTGTCTTGAGCGCACCGGCGATCTCGGGTTGCAGGATGGAATAAGTGCCGGCCGAGCCGCAGCACAGGTGTTTTTCAGCCACGGCGGTGAGTTCAAACCCGGCGTGTGTCAGCAGTGCCTCGACGCCACCGCTGAGCTTTTGTCCGTGTTGCAGGGTGCACGGCGGATGGTAGGCAATGCGTTTGGGTTCGGTACGTGTTCCGAGCTGTTTCAGCGCATCGATTTCCACTACCAGCACTTCAGAAATGTCTTTTGTCGCGGCGGACACGCGGGCAGCCTTGTCGGCATACGCCGGATCGTCGCGCAGCAGCCAGCCGTAATCTTTCACCATCACGCCACAGCCCGATGCCGTCATCACGATGGCTTCGACGCCGGC
>CAYGMS010000481.1:0-361 GCA_964350905.1 uncultured Thiobacillus sp.
ATCTGGCAGGCCGTTTCCCGCGCCCGGGCCAGATCGAGGCGATTTATCTGCGGCCGCACCGCCGCGCGGCAGTGACTGCGGTTGAATCCGTGCGCGCGATGGTGGCGTGCGGGCTGGAAGGCGACCATTACGCGCAGCCTTCGCGGAGCCGGATTGAGGGCGGCTCGCGGCAGGTGACCTTGATCCAGGCCGAGCATCTGCCAGTGGTGGCGGCGTTGATGGGGCAGGGGCGTATCGACCCTGCCGGGTTGCGGCGCAATCTGGTGGTGTCGGGACTGAATCTGTTGGCGGCACATGCCCTGTTTCGCGACCAGCCGCTGGTGCTGCGCTCGACCGGAGGCAAACACGGTGGTGGCACCCT
>CAYGMS010000481.1:371-1991 GCA_964350905.1 uncultured Thiobacillus sp.
GCAGCGAGGTGGTGCTGGAGGTGACGGGACATTGTGATCCGTGCTCGCGCATGGAAGCGGTGCTGGGGCCGGGCGGCTATAACGCGATGCGCGGCCATGGCGGCATGAAGGCGCGTGTGCGGGTGGGCGGGTTGGTCAGGCTGAACGATGCGGTGTACGGTGATCTGGCTGAAGGCGCAGGGGCCGTGGCTCTGGCACGAGGAACGCGCCAGCGATCCCCTTCCGCAACAGATCGTGCCAGTACTGGCGGGCGGTGGCACGCGCCTGCCGGCGCAATGGGGGCCGAGTTGCAATGCATTTTCCACGGGCTGGAAACGCGCGATCAGCCGCGCAATGGCGGTAAGATGTGTGCACGCATCTTGAAAGAGCGGTTTCATGGCACAGAGAGAGGAAATCTTATGAAAGTTTGGTTGATGATGCTGCCGCTTGTGTGTGCAGCCAGTGTTTCGATGGCAGATGGAATCGAGAGGGATACCGCAGATCAGGCCGCAGCCACTGCAGAAAAGGCCCCGGCGTCCCCATCCGCATCCAGGCAGCGGGGGAGGAGCCTGCCCCACGGCGATATGCGCCATTGTCTGGACCTGAAATCGAGCAAGGACATCATTCGTTGCTCGGAGTCGCGCCGTAAAAAGTAGACGGGTGGAGCTTAAACCCGATATGGGGGGTTTGATGTCGGGTTTCTTTACAAGCCTAAAGTAAACGTGTTTTTAGATTGTTGTTTTTTATAGATAAAAATTTAAGGTATTAATCTTGCTTATGAGTGTCGGTGCGCAAAGATGCACAAAACTCAATAAAAACGACCATCCTGGAGGGGATACCCATGAAAATTAGTCAGAAGCAACTTGCGCTTGCCATGTTGGCCGCGCTGAGCAGTTCGTCTGCCCTCGCGTTAGTCGGCGGCAGTGTTGATGCAAACACCAGCTTTTCAGACTGGGCGGGTGTGGGCTCAATCAACATCGGTGAGAATTATTATTCGGGCGTGATGCTTGATAGCACTCACGTGCTCACAGCTGCGCATGTGGTGGCTGGCCAGGTGGGTTCGGCCAGTAATGTCAGCTTTTCACTCAATGCAGATTCTTTGTCGCAAACTCTGACGGCTTCTTCGATCAGCCTGTATTCGGGTTATACCGGGACCACGCCGGGACTTGATGGCGTGTGGCACGATGACCTGGCCGTGATCACCTTGAGTTCGGCGATTACCGGCGTGTCGGGATACGGGCTCTATAGCGGAAGCATGAGCGATCAGACCATCACCATGGTCGGATATGGCGGAACCGGATCGACCGTCAAGACGGTTGGAGAAAACGTTGTCGATCTCGTGTTGAAAGATGATGACGGCGCCCGGAACAACACCAACTGGGAAGTGTTCGTATTTGATTTTGATGGTCCGGATGCGTCGAGTAATTATTTTGGCACCGATCAATCTGGTAATCTGACGTTGGGCGCAGACATCGAAGCGCAATATACAGGCGGCGATTCCGGCAGCCCGGTTTTCATCAAGGTGGATGGCGTGTGGCAGATTGCAGGTATTGGCACGTTCAGTTCAGGCCAGAGCTACGGGGATGTTGGCGGTGGAACCATCGTCAAGTCCTACATCCCCTGGATTAATGAGCAGATGGC
>CAYGMS010000482.1:0-1987 GCA_964350905.1 uncultured Thiobacillus sp.
AATCGCAGCGTTCAACGCCAGAATGTTAGTTTGCTCGGTAATGTCTGAAATCAGTTCCACGATTTCACCAATTTCCTGTGACGATTCACCGAGACGCTTGATTCGCTTCGACGTTTCCTGAATCTGTTCACGCAAGCCATTCATGCTGGAAATGGCGTTCGCCACAGCCTGCTGGCCTTTTTCGGCAGCGGCCAGGGATTGTTCGGCCACACGGGCAGACTCGGCTGCGTTACCCGACACCTGTTGCACCGATTGCGCCAGGCTCACCACAGCGGCTGAGGTTCCTTCAATTTCTTCCGTCTGGCGGCGTGAGGCTTGTTGCAGCGATTCGGACACCTGGCCGGCCTGGTTGGCGGCCTGATCCATCAGCTCCGTTGCGCTGTTAATACCGCGCACCAGGGACCGCAACTCTTCCACCGTATAGTTGATCGAGTCAGCCACCGCACCGGTGATGTCTTCCGTCACGCTGGCGTTGATGGTGAGGTTGCCTTCAGCCAGTTCGCCCAGTTCGTCCATCAAACGCAGAATGGCCTCCTGGTTGCGGCTGTTTTCCTCTTCGCTCTTGCGCGCCCGTGATTTGGTCTCGTTAATATTAACCAGACCCAGCATCACCAGAGAAGCCAGCGCCAGCACAGCAAACAAGGCGGTAAACAGATAACCCATGCCGCCGGCCGACTGGTAATCCTGAGACAGCTTGGCGGTATCTTCCAGCAGGCCATCACTACCCGCGAACAAATTGTTGGCCGCCATTTTTGACTGCAACAGTGGCTGCGTGTTGGCCAGCACCGCGCCCACCGCTTCCACCATATCGCCCATGTTGGTGCCCAGATCTTCCAGCGTCAGCATGCTGTCCTCCTGACGGCTGGCCGCACCTTCAAACAGCGTCTGCACCGTGTCGCGGAATGAGGTCGTGTCCTTTTCCAGTTGCAGCACCACCGCCGGGTCAATCAGGTCGGAAGACAACAGCAGGTTGGCGTTTTTCGGCAGTCGCTGGCTCAGCATCACCAGATGATTGGCGCGCGACACTTCCCGCACGCTGGCGCCGGAATCTGCAAGCTGGCTGGCAAGTTGCTCGGCCACTTCCTGCAAATCGGTCGACAGCGCATTAATGTTTTTCACGCTATTGTTCAACGCCACCAGATTTTTTTGCTGCGACAGAATCAGGGTGACCTGCGGATTGAATTTTTTCCAGTGCTCACTGATTTTCCCCAGCGTGTCACGCGCCTCGCCGCTTGAAGCGGGAACCTCGCTGTCACCTTCAATCAGACCCGTCAATGTTTTCTCAAACATGGCCTTGCCTTCAGCCAGTTTCTTGAACGCTACCGCGTTGCCCAGCACGGATTGCTGAGCGGTAAGCGGCAAGCGCTGGGACAGCACCTTCAAATCACCGGATTTGGTTTCATAACTGGTTCGGTTATCCAGTTGAACCAGGCTATAGATGGTGAAACCTGCCGCCAGCAGCAGCGAGACAATCAGGGTAGTGCCGGTATAGAGGTACTGTTTATCGACAGGAAGATGGCCGATGAGCGGGGCCTTGCCAGGTTCCGTATCCGCCAGCTTGCGTACGGTTTGCATGATCAGGGTGGTGTGCTCCTCCCCCTTTTTACCTGTGACTTTTTCGGTCATCCGGCCCGCCAGCCCCTTGAGGCCATTCATCGTAATTGCCATGCTCATTGCTCCAATTCCTCTAATTAATCGGCGCAATGCGCCTCGTATTCAACGCTCAATCAGTTACCGAGCTGCGCCTCTACCATCAGGAACTCGGGGTTGCCGAGTAATTGCCCAAAATCCATATCACACCAATCGATGCCGGATTCGTCTGCGTACTGGCGTGCGATCCACGGATGCACACCCCGCTCGCTGCGCATCTGATAGCGGTTGATGTTTTTCAGGCCCAAAGTGCCGCGCACCAGCAGTGCGGCATTCACACCGAAATCATGATGGGGAATCAGCAAACGACAGTCTGCATGTTCGGGCGTCACGCCCT
>CAYGMS010000483.1:0-1987 GCA_964350905.1 uncultured Thiobacillus sp.
ACATCACGCCCAAGATGCTGCAGTTCCGTCTGCAGAAGATCATGGACGAGTATGTGGCCGGCGTTGCAACCTACTACACCACCAACGCCAACATGCTGGGCGTGGCGGAAGAAAAGTTGAACATGCTGAAAGAAGACGCAGAGAAGATGCGTGCAAAAGACCTGCACGAACTGCTCCGCGCCTGGGAAAACTACCACCGTATCCTTACGGCGGAAGCCCACATGAAGCACATCCAGTTCCGTGAAGAAAGCCGTTACCCCGGCTTCTACTACCGCATGGACAAGAACTTTGTCGATGAAGAGAATTGGCATTGCTTCGTGAACTCGGTCTACGACAAGACCACCAAACAGTGGAACTGCTTCAAGCGCGCCCACGTGGATATTGTCGACAAGTCCAAGCTGTTCAAGCCCGCTGCTCACTAATTTTTTAGTCAGTCAGCAAACTCCGGGCGCCGCTGTATGAAAGGGGGCGCCCCGGAAAACAGGGCGCCTTAGGGCGCCCGGTTTTTTTCCAGTGCATTAAACAGCAAGACCAACAAGGTTTAGCATCCTGTCGAAAACGCGTACCCTAGTAAATCAAGGACAGCGTCCAGAGTCAGAAACAGCGCTTTCGACTGTGTGTTAGTGGCTATGTGATAGTGAATCAAGGGGCGTGCCCCGGAAGGTAGCAAAAAATGAATGAAAACGATTTCAAGGACATGATCGACGACTCCCCGTTTGCGGGTAGCCCGGTCAAACCCAATATGCTGGGGGAGAACACCTCGTTCCAGTTTCGTTGCCATCGCGATGTCAAATGCTGGAATGCGTGTTGCAGCAACATCGATATTCCGCTGACGCCCTACGACATTCTGCGTCTGAAAAAACGACTGGACATGCCATCGGGTGAATTTCTCAAGCAATATTCAGTGCCATTCGAGATGGACAAGGATGGCATGCCCGGCGTGAAGCTGAAGCCGGTTGACGAAGGCACAGCGTGCCAGTTCATGACTCCGGAAGGATGCGGTGTCTACGAAGATCGGCCCACTGCCTGTCGTTATTACCCGGTCGCCCTGCTGACCATGCGCCGCGCCGACGAATACGTCGATCGCAGCGCCTACGCCATGGTCAAGGAAAAGCACTGCCTCGGCCATTTGGAAGACAAATCCCAAACCATCGAGCAATACCGCGATGAACAGGGCGTGACCGAATACGACCAAAAGGCACACGCCTGGCGCCAACTGATCGTCAAACGCAAGTCAGCCGGCCCCGCGATTGGCAAACCCACGCCGGTGTCCAACCAGCTGTTTTTCATGGCAAGCTACGACATGGACCGCTTCCGCGCGTTCATCATGAGCCCGAGCTTCAACGAAACCTACAACATACCCGTCGAAATCATGGCGTTGCTGGTGGCCGACGATGAAGCCCTGCTCGACTTTGGTTTGAATTTTTTACGGCATGCGCTATTCGGCGAAGACTTTATCGAGCAGCACCCAGGCGCGTATGAAAAACGGCTGGAGCGCAAGCGCGCACTGGCTGGACAAAATCAGGAAGCTGAATTCCAGAAGAAAATGGCCGTAGAGGATGACAAGTACTCTAGCGAGAATTAAGTCCATGCGATTCCCTGCGCTCGTCCTGTTCGCGTTGTCGGCCCTGTGCCCTCCCGCCGCTTTGGCGCAGGCCACGCTCAACAAGTGCATCGACGCACAAGGGCAGATCACCTACAGCAACCAGCCGTGTCGCAATGCGCGCGAATCACGCACGCTGGAAATCGATCCTCCGCCCATCCCTGACAAGCCTCGCGTGCAGATCGCACCCACTCCGCCTGCCGTGTCGACACCCGCAAAGTTGATTCCGGAACCGGCCACAACTCAGCTCGAAACCAGGCAGATTATGAAAAGTACGAGCCCCTCCGGGAAATCAGCTCAAAACACGTCCGCCAAGCAATGCGACGCACTATCAGACAAACTCGGCAAGAAACTCGATGCCATGGACCAGGCGCGCCGCAAAGG
>CAYGMS010000484.1:0-1978 GCA_964350905.1 uncultured Thiobacillus sp.
TAGTTCTGCATGAATTCCGCGCCGCGCATGGTGGACAGGGTGACCACGTTGTTGGTGCTCTCGGCGCCGCAGAAGCGGCTCATCGCGAACGGCAGGTCGGCCGAGATGATCAGCACGGCGGTATTGCCGACGGCAGCATCGTTGAATTTTTTGGTCGAAATGGCGCACACCGGCGTGTCGAGGCTGGGTACGATGTTGAGGATCTTCTTCTTGCCGGCGAAATCGGCCAGCGAGACGTCGGCCAGATCCTTGTTGACCAGTTTGAAATCGGGTGCGATGTCGCCAACTTTGGGGAATTTTCCTGCGACGTCGATGGGGGTACCGCCTAAAGTCACTGCCATGTTTGCTCTCCTTGAATTACTCAGTTAAATATCGGGCACATCAACCATTGCCCCGATTCATTCCGTGCGCCTTAATTTGCCTGCTCGTCGTAGCGGGACATATGCTCATCCAGATTCTCGCGCAGCATCTTTTCGTATTGCTCCAGGAAATAGGCGATGGCGGACTCCTTCTCCGCAATCAGCTGTGCCTTGTTCTCGGTGGCCGCCGTGATGACGAAGGCATTGAATCGCGCGACCGCGAATAGTGCGCTTGCACTTACTTTGCTGGGTTTTGTATCGCTCAAATGGGTATTGGCCAGTTGGATGAATGAATCAGTCAGTTCCCAGAATTGCTTATCCCGTTGCGCATCACTCATGTTGGCTCCCGATTAGCTTTTGTACGCGCACGGCGGGGCTTCGCGTCGTTTTGACAGGATGCGTTCCATCTGTTGCACGTAGTGGTCCAGATCAGCCGGGGTCTTGGTTTCAGTGACGCACACCAGAATGGCCTGACCGAGTTCGGGATACCAGCCGGAAATATCCAGTCCGCCGAGAATGCCCTGCGCACGCAGCGCGCGCAGCACGTCTTTGGCGTTGTCGTTCAGCTTCAGCACCACTTCGTGGAAGGCTGGCGCGGTGAACGCGCGTGTCACGCTGGGAATGGCTGCCAACCTGTCGGCCAGTGCCATCGTGCCGGCATGGCTGGCCGAGGCCACTTTGGCCAGACCTTGCGGGCCCAGCAGCGCCATGTACTGGGTGGCTGCGGTGACGACCAGACCCTGATTGGTGCAGATATTGGACGTGGCCTTGGAGCGGCGGATGTGCTGCTCGCGCGCCTGCAGCGTCAGCGCAAATCCCGGCTTGCCATCGAGGTCGACCGTGCGACCGACGATGCGGCCCGGCATTTGCCGCACAAAAGCCTGGCGGCAGCACATGAAGCCAAAATAGGGGCCACCCGAGGCCATCGGCGCGCCCAGCGGCTGGCCTTCACCTACGGCGATGTCGGCGCCGGTCTGGCCCCAGTTTCCGGGGGCTTCCAGCACCGCCAGCGTGGTCGGGTTGATCAGTGCGATGGCGAGTGCGCCCTGTGCGTGCGCCCAGTCGGTCATCGCATGCACGTCTTCCAGCACGCCAAAGAAGTTGGGCTGCGGGATGACCAGTCCGGCGAAACTGCCGGCGTCGGCGGGCAGCAGGGTTTGCCCGGTGGCGGGATCGTATTCAAGCTCAACCAGTTCGATATCCTGGTTCTTGACCGTGGTGTGGACCACGCGGCGATAGATCGGGTGCACGGTTTTCGGCACCAGCACGCGGCGCGAGGTTTTATGCGCGCGCACCGCCATCAACACCGCTTCGGCCAATGCCGTGGCGCCGTCGTAGAGCGAGGCGTTCGACACATCCAGCCCGGTCAGCCGGGTCATCATGGTCTGGTATTCGTAGATCAACTGCAATGTTCCCTGCGAGGCTTCGGCCTGATACGGTGTGTAGGCGGAATAGAACTCGCCGCGCGTGGTGATCTGCCAGATTGCCGCCGGGATGTGATGCTCGTAGACGCCGGCGCCAATGAAATTGGACCAGAAGCCGTCGGCAGACGCGCGTTCCTGCATCAGTCGTGCGACCGCCATTTCCGACTGGCCATCAGGCACGTCTTTCAAGCGGCC
>CAYGMS010000485.1:0-1973 GCA_964350905.1 uncultured Thiobacillus sp.
GTAGAAGACGTTTTCTTCCTTCATGTTGTGCTGCTGCATCAGCATGTTGAGGGTTTCGGACAGGCCAAGATAGCCCTCGTAATCGGTTTTGACCATGGCGTGCGCCATGCCCTGCATGAGTTCGCGCATTTTCTCATGCTCCATGCGCATGACCTGAGTGGGTCCCATCGTGCTGCCGGTACGGGCTTCGAATGCGGGAAACAGCACGTTTTCCTCCATCGTCAGGTGGTGCAGCATCGAGGCATGAAACCGGTCAAATGATGCGCGTGCACCGCCCCAGTTTTTTTGCCCCACGGATTCTTCGGCTGAAGCGAATAATTCGTCGCAGGAATGGTGATCGCTGCCCAAAAATTCCAGAATGGTAGCCATTGATTTGTCTCGGTTTTACAGAAAGTTAAGTGTAACAGGACAAGCAAACCCCAAATTCTTCTTGAACTTTTATCAACATGTTGTATGGTTTGTATGCGGCAAGCACAAAATATAGATCAACATGGAGGCAAGACAATGGGCGCTGTGGATACGGTGGTGACGATGGCGTTGCGCGAGGTGGTCAAGCGTGACGGGCGGCAGGTTGGGTTCGATTCCGGGAAAATTCGCTCGGCTTTGCTGCGTGCAGGCCAGGCGTCGGGCGAGTATGGCGAGGCCGAGGCGGACTTGCTGACTGCCCAGGTGTTGAAGGTGCTGGTTCACCGCTTCCGTGGCGAACCGCCGGATATTGAACGCATCCAGGACGTGGTCGAGCAGAGCCTGATCGCGGCCAACCACCTGCAAACCGCACGTGCCTACATTGTCTATCGCGAGACCCACAAAAAACTGCGCCAGGACCGCAAGACGGTGGTGGACGTGGAATCGTCGATCAACGAATATCTCTCGCGCCAGGACTGGCGGGTCAACGCCAACGCCAACCAGGGCTATTCCCTGGGCGGCCTGATTCTCAACGTCTCGGGCAAGGTGGTGGCCAACTACTGGCTCAACCACGTCTATTCGCCCGAGCTTGGCGAAGCGCACCGCGACGGCTCGCTCCACGTTCATGACCTCGACATGCTGGCAGGCTACTGCGCCGGCTGGTCATTGCGCACCCTGCTGCACGAAGGCCTCAACGGCGTGCCGGGCAAGGTCGAGGCTGGCCCGCCCAAGCACATGTCCTCCGCGGTCGGTCAGATCGTCAACTTCCTCGGCACGCTGCAGAACGAATGGGCCGGCGCGCAGGCGTTTTCCTCGTTCGACACTTACATGGCGCCCTTTATTCGCCAGGACGGGATGGCGTACAAGGAAGTACGCCAGTGCATCCAGGAACTGATCTACAACCTCAACGTGCCCTCACGCTGGGGCACGCAGACGCCGTTCACCAACCTGACCTTCGACTGGACCTGTCCCGAAGATCTGCGCGAGCAAATTCCGGTGATCGCCGGCAAGGAAATGGACTTCACCTACGGTGATCTGCAGGTCGAGATGGACATGATCAACCGTGCCTACATCGAAGTGATGACTGCCGGCGACGCCAAGGGCCGGGTGTTCACGTTCCCCATCCCCACCTACAACATGACGCCGGATTTCCCGTGGGAATCGGAAAACGCCGACCGCCTGTTCGCCATGACCGCGCGCTACGGCCTGCCGTACTTCCAGAACTTCATCAATTCCGAGATGAAGCCGAACCACATCCGTTCGATGTGCTGCCGTCTGCAACTGGACCTGCGCGAGTTGCTGAAGCGCGGCAACGGCCTGTTCGGCTCGGCCGAGCAGACCGGTTCGGTGGGCGTGGTGACGATCAACTGTGCGCGCCTGGGGCATGAGTATCAGGACGACGAGGCCGGTCTGCTGCGCCGCCTTGATGCCCTGCTCGACATGTCGCGCAACGGTCTGGAAGTCAAGCGCAAGGAGATCCAGCGCCTGATGGACAACGGTCTGTTCCCCTACACCAAGCGCTATCTCGGTACCTTGCGCAATCACTTCTCGACCATCGGCGTCAACGG
>CAYGMS010000486.1:0-1973 GCA_964350905.1 uncultured Thiobacillus sp.
GCCTTGCCGTTCAGAAAATCCCGAAATTTGGCCTTCCAGGCACCGTGCACCTGGACGGCATCTTCGATATCGCTCTTGATTCCCATGGCTTCTCCGCTATTCAGGTCACTCCTGTACGTAGTATCGGCGCTAGAGCGCGTTATTCTAGGGGCCAGCAGACAGGCTGCCGCCAGGCGGCTCGGCGATTACGTAGCGATCGCGTCCCGAATGTTTGCCTTCGTACAGTGCCGCATCGGCGCGCTTGATCACGCTGGACAGATCCTCCTGCTCGCCGACACGGGCCAGACCCAGCGTGACGGTCAGCGTTACAGCCGGGTGATCCGGAATGGGCACCGGAGTCGTGCGGATGGTGGTCAAGAGGCGGTCCGCCGAATGCTCGGCCTCATCTACAGACTTGCAGTGCATGATCCAGAGAAATTCCTCTCCACCAAACCGGTACAGCGGTTCGTTGCCCCGCAGGCAGCTTTTCATCGTGCCTGCCAGATGACGCAATACCATGTCGCCCACGGGATGGCCATAGTTGTCATTGATGCGCTTGAAGTGGTCGATATCGATCATCGCGACATACAACAGGCTATGGTTGCGCTGGGAATCCTTCTGGTACAGGGCGAGGTCACGCTCGATTCCATAACGCAGCGGCAGTCCGGTAAGAGGGTCGTGCCGCACGGCACTGGACAGAATCAGTGTCTTGAAGCGGGCAATGAGATTGAGCAGTTCAGTCTGCGACTGCTCGTAGGCATCCAGATTGGCGTCCTCGATGGGGTGTCCGGCCAGTGTTTTGGAGCAAATCGCACGTATCGCATCATGCATGACCTGATGGATGGCTTCAGCACGGATTGTGGCCTGGGCATCCAGTGCCTCGAATTCTTTCCGTTGCGCGGTGAACCAGTTACCAAACCGGCAGAGCGTATGGGCCTGGGGGTCGAGCACATCTTCGCCTGGGGGCGTACGCAGCGCGACACAGCGCAGGACGCGGCGCGTCCAGTTCATGTGTGCCTCAACTGCAGCATCCAGTTCGGCGATGACGGCATCGGTTTCGGGAGGAAGGTCAGGCATGATCATGGCTCCATTATGCGTTGTAATCGGCCATTCGTAGCCCTGTCTGAATGGTTCAAGACCACTACGGTGCATCCGGCAAGACGGAGCGATCCCGTGTGGTCAGGATCCCTTCAGGGCAGGGAGGCAATGGGAGGCTGCCGGATGCTGGATATACAGCTTGCGCCGCAAGCGGGGGCACGTTATATTCAAATTATGCGTTGTCTCCGCATTTTCCTCTTCCTGTTGCTGGCCATAGCGGTTCCTGTTCAGGGATACGCGCATTTTGCCATGCTCAAGGCGTCTTGCCCGATGGAGCAGGATGCCACGATGGATGAGAAGCATGCTGCTGCCGCGCACGATTGCTGCGATGATGCAGAGACCGCAGCCCAAACCGGGAAAGCCTGCAAATCCGGCCAATCATGCCAGACGTGCCAATCCGCAGGACCGCTTTCACTGATTCCGAAGCTTGCAGATTTGCCTCGGAACCCGACGTCTTCCGCGCATTTTCCGCACCTTGTGGAAATCGATTTCACATTTGACCCGGCTGCCACCTGGCGGCCCCCTGCCCAACGCTGATTCCCCGTGTCGAGTGCTGTGCTACGTCTGTCTGATCAGACGTTAGCGCGGCTATCTGGCGCCATCCAGCCGTATTTGACGGATTGGATGGTGCACCCGCGTAAGGAGTTGCGCCATGTTTGTTTTCCAATCTGCCGACCGTTCGAGTTGGCTCTCACACTGTCGTCTGGCCATGCTGCTGGGGTTGGCGGGCCTTGCCGGCTCAAGCTATGCCGAGCCGCTTTCTTTTGATGCTGCATTGGCGCTGGCGGTAGGTGAAACGCCCATGCTTCGCGCAGAAGCGTTCCAGATCGATGCAGCGCGTCAGGCGGCCATTCCGGCTGGCGCGCTGCCTGACCCCAGGCTGACTTTGGGGCTCG
>CAYGMS010000487.1:0-1969 GCA_964350905.1 uncultured Thiobacillus sp.
GGAATCTGACATCAGCTTCACCGGCCAGCGCGACGACATGAAAAACATCCTGGCGATTTCCAGCCTGGTGCTGTCGCTCTCAACCCAGCCCGAATCCTTCGGCCGCACCACGCTGGAGGCGCTGCGGCTCGGCGTGCCCACGGCAGGTTACGACCGCGGCGGTGTTGGCGAAATTCTACGTATCATTTATCCTGCCGGGCTGTTACCACCAGACAATATCGACACGGCAACACAGCGCATCTCCATTCTCTTGCAGCACCCCGATCCGGTGCCTGATGATGATTTCTTCCCGCTGCGCAATATGCTTACGCAAACACTGGACCTGTATGAGCGGCTTTCTCGCACCCCGCGCAGACATGGCAATCACGAATAGCTGACGCAGTTCGCCGGCATGGCGACAGACCATTCACTCACAAAAGGAAACACAATGCCCAATACAACAAAAGGCTCACTGATGATTGAGGTTGGTGCGGGCGAACTGATCGACAAAATCACCATACTTAAAATCAAGGCTGCGCGCATGACCGATCCGGCCAAGCTCATAAATGTGAAGCATGAACTGGATGTGCTAAGCCGTGCCCGTGCCGAGAACCTCAATCAGTCTGCTGAATTTGATCGGCTGGAAGAAGCGTTGCGTCTGGTTAACGAAGCGCTTTGGGTTATCGAGGACGATATCCGTGCATGTGAGGCAGCGCGTGATTTCGGACCAAAATTCATCGAATTGGCACGCTCTGTCTATATCCAGAATGACAAGCGTGCAGCGCTCAAAAAATCAATCAACGAGCTCTGTGGCTCCAGCCTCGTCGAGGAAAAGTCTTATACCGAGTTTTCCTGAGCAGGCGGCAGCTTGGGCGTGACCACCTCAAGCACGGTCTCGACTGAGAGGCTGGCAAGGTCCGGCGCCTCGATCGCGTGGAATTCTCCACGGCAGATACCGGTGCGCGCTGCCGTTGCATGCGCCCCGAAAAGCGCCAGGCCGGGCTTGCCCAGGCAGGCTGCAATATGGCTCGGGCCGGTGTCGTTGCCTACAACGTAACAGGCCCCCTTCAGCACACCGGCGAGCTCGAACCAGTTCAGAAACCCGTTGGGGCCAAGCAACGTGTGCCCCGGTATGCTCCTGGCCAGTTCGATTTCGTCTGGCCCGGGCGCGGTAACAACCTCATAACCTCGCTCAATCAATGCCACAGCCAACTGCGCATAGTATGGCCAGCGCTTCTGCGGGTGCTTGGCGGAGCACCCCGGGATGAGTACGACATAGGGCTTGCGGACACCTTCCCCTTCGAGAAAGAGACTCATGTCATCCGCCATCCAGGAAACATCCGGCGACAAACAATGATTGGCGGGGATTCCGGCGCTTTCCAGTTGAGTAACGAACCCCTCCAGGGCGGACGATGGACGCGGGCCGGCTTGCTGTCCGCTCCATGAAATATTGCGGAAAAAAAGCTTGCGGTAAAGCCCGGTTCGGTCAGTTTTCTGCAGGTCATACACTTTGGCAAACCGTTCGCCCCGGAGCATCCGGGCAAGCCTGACCCACTCTCCAAGCTTCCAGAGAGGCGCCCGGGAATCCGCAAGCACGCGTTCGACGTGTGGACACCTGCTCATCAACTGGCGAAAAGGCTGCGTTGTCAGCAAAGTGATTTCTGCGCAGTCATGAAAAGCACGGATATCACGCAGGACGCCATCGGCCTGCACGATATCGCCAAAGGCGCCAAGCTTGATGACGAGAATTTTTTCAGCAGTGCCTGACATATCGTGCGGGCTCAAATTCAGAGAATATATTTTCGGGAAAGCGAACGGCCACGTACGTACAGCTTCTCCAGCAGGTGTGCGATCCCACCCATCTTGTGCTGTTTGCGCCAGGCATGACGGCCGAGAATGATGCCATTGCACTCAGCTGGGCCGAGGGTGCGTGAAACGCTGCCTGAAATAATCTTGCAGGTCACTGCGAACAGGTGTTGCTCTTCCAGGA
>CAYGMS010000488.1:0-1955 GCA_964350905.1 uncultured Thiobacillus sp.
GTTACATACAGCAGCTGAGAGGTAAACGCCGGAGCACCTGCAGAAACCGCCTCGAAAGCCGTGGGTGAAAAAATCAGGTTGTCCCCGGACACCGTTGCCGTCCCGAAAAGACTAGCGTCATCAAAACTGTAGAACACATTGGTGCCCTCCAGATTCTGCATTGCTGCCATCGCATTGCCTGCAAACAGCGCAACCGACACGCCCAATACCGCCAACGCGGTGTTCTTGTAGTTTTTCATTTGTCCTCCTGCCTTTCCTTGTTGTGTGTATGTATTGTTGTTTTAAATGTTCACTTACGTGTACGTGCAACAACTTCGACCGGCTCAAACGTGCATTGTACGCCTACGCAAACCAGCCAGCAGCGCCGCCAGCGTGCCTGCAAACAACAGCGCCCAGCTCGAAGGCTCGGGAACGACCGCGGCCGGCGTGGCGACAGTGGTCACATTGAATCCAGCGTAGGTCTTCTGGATGAAAGCAAGACTACCGCTGCTGGCATCGGCAAGCAGACTGTTGTCCAGCGTAACCAGCAGGGTCTGCGGAAGGCCCAGACCCAAGGCAGACAGGCTGCCGGTCAACTGCCAGGGTGTGGAGGCGCCGGTCTGGGTGAGTGACGAGCCCGAAGTCAGGCTCAAAGTAGTGGATGCCGAATTGGCAGCATTCATGGCTTCGACGCTGGCTGCAACGTTTACCGCGCCCGTGCCAAACAGGAAGTAATCGCCGCGTTCGGTAAAGGTAAAGCCAGCAAAAGCATAGCCAGGGTTGATGTTGAACGTCAGCTGTAGCGGAGCCAGCGTGCTGGCGGGGCTTCCACCCGAAAGCGCGGAAAGCGTCGTGGGCTGGAAATACAGGGTATTAAGTGAGCCCGACAATGAACCCTGGCCGTAAATCCCTGCCTGGGTGTCATCGTATGAAACGGTGAAGTGGTCGCCATTCAATATGATGGGCGCAGCCTGGACCATGCCCACAACGGCGAGCAAGCCCAAACTTGAAAGAACCTTACGTAGTGTCAGCATTTTTTTGGTTTTCTAATAGATCACGGATGCCAGACAAGAAGCAAGACGTAAGCCTGACCTGATGACAATCCACTCAGGCATATGTTTTTTAAAGATAAATATATAATCCCCCACTACTCCGCTGGAGAGCCGCGCACCACTCTGTAAAAAATACCGACATCCATACCGCGTTGATATGAGCCCGGGATCGAGTTCCCCTCGCACGTTTTCAGTGCCAAATAGGCCGGGATTGAGCGCCCAAGGGCCTACTTGGCGCTATGCTATGCGCAATACCATTTTCTGGAGTGCCATGTGGGCAAGATTCTGCTGCTCATTATTGTCGGTGTGGTTGTTTACGCTGTGTTCCGCAACTATCAACGCTCGCTCAACAAGCCGCCTTCATCGGTTCGCGAACAGTCGGTCGAGGACATGGTGAAATGCGCGCATTGCCAGGTGAATCTGCCACGTAGCGAAGCGATTTATTCTGGCGGCGAGTTCTACTGCACGCCCGAGCACCAGAAACTCGGCCGCACATGAGGATAGCGGCAGCCGCACGCTCCGGCGCTGCCGCGCAGGCCTATTTCGCGTCGCACTGGCGCAGTCTCGATTATTTCAATCTTTATCGACTCACGCTTGCGGTCGCGCTGGCATTTACCGGCCTGATTTTCAGCGCGTCTGATTTGTTCAGCACCGGGGCCGGCGAGCGTTTTTCAGGCTTCGCCTACGCCTACCTGATCATTGCGGCGTTCTTTGTGCTGGGTATCCGCGCACGCTGGCCCAATTTCCAGATCCAGCTCACCACCCACATCACGGCCGACATTATCTTTGTCATGCTGCTGATGACCACCAGTAGCCGGCTGGCGGATGGCCTGGGGCTGCTGCTGGTGATTTCCATTGCCTCGGGCGGACTGGTCGGCAGTGGCCGGCTGACACTGCTGTATGCAGCCATGGCTTCGATCGCCT
>CAYGMS010000489.1:0-1953 GCA_964350905.1 uncultured Thiobacillus sp.
CAGATGGCCGGTCAAGCCTGTTCCACTGGAACTTGAATGGATGCAGGCGATTGCGCCGGAGCTTTACGCAGTCAATCTCAGGCGGCAGTCAGGGGCCTGCCGTTGCGCGCGGCCACTGACTGGCCGGCCTGGTCGTACAAACCGCCCTGGCTGGTGGCGGAATGAATCAGCACATTGAGCGCCTGGCGGGTGGATCCCAGGCGCAGGTCGATCAGGGTACCGATGCGCTGGTTCAGCGCCTGGGCTTCGTGTTCCATGTTCAGTAAACGCTGCCAGCGGAGGTGATGTTCGGGCTGGCCGTATTGCGTGAGCCAGGCATCCATGCCGGCGTGATCGGGTGACAGTCCTTCTGCAATCAGGCTGTCATTACGCGCACGCACCAGATTGCTCAAGGTTTCCAGTTGAGCCAGTTTGGATGCATTCAATGCGGGTAGCTGATCGGCTTCGCCTTCTATCAGCGCTTGCTCTTCCTGAGTCATCACATTCAACAGCGCCTGCCAGGCAGCATTTTCAACTGACAGCTTGGTGATGGCAGTGGGGTCAACCAGCACGCATTCACTTGGCGACATGGAGCATCTCCTTGACGGAATCGATCAGGTTTTCGGCAATGTTTCCGGTGTTGACGGCATATTGCCCGCTGGAAATGGCTTCCTTGATACTGTCCACGCGTGCGCGGTCAACGACCGGGATCGCGGCAAGCTGGGCTTCAAGCTGTTTTAAGTCGGCTGCGCGGGAACTGAGGGTGACATCGGTCTGCTCGGATGCGGCGCGCGTATCAACCTGTTTTTGAGGCGGACGGTTCTCAACGGCGGTCGGTAGCGTAACCTGCTTCAGACTGGGATCAATTTTCATGGCAGCTTCCAGTGTCGGGGCGGTTGAAGGGAATAATGCCCATCACGTTAATAATCGTATCGGCAGTTCAAAACACTTCTGAAGCCCTGTCGCAAAATTAAAATGCAACGATCACCTGCTGCCCATCCTGGGCGATGCCGCTGACCACCTGGCCGGAGCGGGTCTTGACCCGTACCTGGTCGCCACGGCTGGCGTTGGCCAGCGCCTGGCCTTCACTTTGTACGGAGAATCCCGGCCCGTTCAACACCACCCGGGTGATCTGGCCCTGCTGGACGGCGAGGGGCGCGCGCACCATGGCACGGCGCAGCGGGGCATTTGCGGCCAGGCCGGAAACGGTGCGGTAACCCAGCATGTCGTCGATATCGGTGATGACGTCGACCGGCAGATTGCCCAGGTCGCCTTCGCGCAGGGTGATGTCGCCGGCGGTGATGGTGTGGTTGGCAGGCAGCGATTGGCGGGTGACGGCATACGAGCCTTCCACGCGGATCTGCGCCTGGAGGTAGACCGTCCACGGCGAGGGCGCCAGACAGCGCACGCCGACCGTGGTTTTGCCCATGCGCCGGCCGCCCACCGGCTGGAACGCGTCGAGTGCGGCACATGCCGGCAATTCGCTGCGCGGTGCCGTGACCCGGATCGATACTTTTCCCGGCAGGCTGGCTGTCTGGGTTTTCAGATAACGCTCGGCGTGCGCCTGCAGGGCGGCAGGGTCCTGATTTTGCGCATGAACAGGAGTCGACAGGCCCAGACACGCGACGGCCAGCCATCGCCAGGAAATCAGACGCACCTCAATCGCTTGTTTACCTGCATGGTTGGGGCTTGTTGCCATGTGCGGCTCCTGGATTCAATTTTGCTCTGAGGCTTATTTTAAGAAGCCGGCTCCCAATTGAAACGCCGAAGTAAGCGGACTTTTTGCCGCTTATCGTGCGATTGAATTGACAGCAGCGTATCTAGGATGCAGTCATCGCAAAAAGGCTTTGCAGCGCAGGCGGCAAGGCAAGAGGTGACGAACATGATGACTCGGCTGGACAACATGCTGAATTTCCACGCGCAGGCGCTGAAGGTGCGCGACCAGCGCCAGCAGGTATTGGCGTCCAACATCGC
>CAYGMS010000490.1:0-1953 GCA_964350905.1 uncultured Thiobacillus sp.
TGGATTCGCTCACCCGCTATGCCATGGCGCAGCGCGAAGTGGCGCTGGCGATTGGTGAACCGCCCGCCACCAAGGGTTATCCGCCATCGGTTTTTGCCAAGCTGCCGCAACTGGCGGAACGTGCCGGCAATGGCCGCGCAGGCAGCGGTTCGATCACGGCATTTTTCACGGTGCTGATGGAAGGTGACGACCAGCAGGATCCGATTGCCGATGCGGCGCGCGCGATTCTGGACGGCCACATCGTGTTGAGCCGCGACCTGGCCGATGCCGGCCATTACCCGGCCATCGATATCGAAGCCTCGATCAGCCGGGCGCAGCCTGATTTGCTGAGCGATGAGGGGCTGGAACGCACACGCCGTTTCAAGTATCTGTACTCACGCTACATGCGCAGCCGCGATCTGCTGGCCGTGGGTGCCTACGTGCCGGGTGCCGATCTGGTGCTCGACGAAGGCGTGCGCTTGTACCCGAAAATGCAGGGTTATCTGATGCAGGGCATGCGGGAACATGCCACGCTGGATGCAGCGCGGACCGGTCTGGATGAGGTGCTGGCATGAAACCGTTTGCGCTGGCGCGGGTGCTGCAACTGGCCGAGCGGGAAAGCGAGACGCAGGCGCGTGCAGTCAAACTGGCGCATGGCATCTGGCTGCGGGCACGCGGTCGCCAGGTGCAGTTGAAAAGCCTGCGAGATGCGCATATTGCGCATCTGGCCGTCGAACTGCGCGGCGGGGTGGGCGCCGACCAGCTTCAGGAAAAGAATCGTTTGCAGCACGCCCAGGTGCTTGAGTTGCAGGCCGCGCAGACGACCATTGACGACACCTACCGTGAGTGGCAGGCACGGCTGACCGAATGGATGCGGGTGGATCAGCGTGTGAAGGCATTTCGCATGCTGGAGCAGCGGCATCTGGCGCAGATGGCCATTCAGCAAAAACGCCTCGAACAACGTGAGCACGACGAGTTGGTGGAAGTGACCCACCGGCACGAGTCGGAACACAGGAATCGTTAAGCGCTGCCATGAAACTGCTTGAACTCACGCCAGCAGAAATCGATTTTCTGACAATCCCGCCAGTTGCGCCCAATGGTCTGCAAATGCGCCTGACGCAGCGTCTGGCTGCAACGCTGACAGCGCGCCTGCGCCTGCCGGTTCAGATGATCGAACAGGCACAGGCCGCGCCTGCCAGCCTGCCAGTGATCCCTCAGTGGCAGACGGATTCAGGACTTGCCACCTTGTGGCTGACGCGTCGTCTGGGTGGGCAGCAGCTCATGCCGGGCAGCACCTGTTTTGTACCGCCTACCCTGATACACACCCTGGACGCCGCGTTGGCAGAGTGCTGGCTGGATGTACCCGCACAGAACGCGCTGCCGCCTGCGCTGGCATGGCGTCTGACCTGCCATCTCGCACAGGCAACGCTTGCCGTGCAGTTGCCTCCCCATACAATCGACATGACGCGCTGGGCGCGAGGAGTGATACGGCATGCTTAAAATCGTTTCAACAGCAGCGTTGTTACTGGTTCCATCCTGGGCATTTGCCGCAACCGATACCGTATCGAGCATGCTCACCGTGTTGCTGAGCCTGGCGCTGATCCTGGGCGGCTTTGTTGCGGTGGCGTGGTTTGCGCGGCGCTACCTTCCCGGCATGGGGGCACAAGGCGCCGTCAAGGTGGTGGGGACAACGGCTGTCGGCACGCGTGAGCGTGTGGTCGTGGTCGAGATGGACGGCACCTGGCTGCTGCTTGGTGTGGGGGGAGGCAATGTGCGGCTGCTGCACACTCAGCCCAAACCTGCCCATGCGGCCACCCTTCAGCCAGCGGGGCGCGCATGATGAGACGGCTGCTGGGAGGCGGATTGTTTCTGCTGGCCACCGTTGCGTGGGGCGCCGACAGCAGCGTACCGCTGTTGAGCGTGACCCCCGGCGCAGGCGGGCAGGTGATCGGCGTACCCGGTGCCAGTCTGCCC
>CAYGMS010000491.1:0-1953 GCA_964350905.1 uncultured Thiobacillus sp.
TGCAGCGCGGGCCGCATGCCAGCTATTACGGGGTGATGATCTGGGTGGTGATGATACTGGAGCAGTGGCTGGCGGCGAACGAGCACTAAGTGGAAGGGCCACCTCCGGCCCGATGCCGTGGTGATTGCGGCGGCGCGAAAATCGCAGCGAGGGCGACCCGCCTACCAGCCTATATGCGCCGCCCAGCACTTTCATGGCCAAACCTGCTGGACGGATGCGGCGGCGGGTTTTTCCCCGGGGCCAGCGTGGACGTGGCCCGGGTCTTGTCAAGCACACCCGAGAACTTGGCTACCATCACAAGAATAATCATCAGGTGATAAGTCAGGTCGAAATAGGCCAGCCCCAGGAATACACCCCCCACCCCGTATCCGACCAGACTGACCTGGATCATCGCGGCCAGGTCGGCTGCCCATTTTCGCTCGGGATCATGCTTGCACTCACGGATGACCTGATTGGCGCGCAACCAGGCGAACACCGCCAGCAGGATGAACATGCCGAACCCGATGAAGCCGTGCTCGCCCATCACCTCGAAGTAGATGCTGTGCACGTCGTGCACCCTGAAGGGCTCGGGGGCGTACTGGCGGAAGGTCGGCGCCCTGAACATTTCGAACCCGCCGCCGGTGACCTGGTCCTTTGCCACATTGAATGCGGTATGCCATGCATTGATGCGCCCCAAGGCCGAGGTGTCTTCCTCATAGGTCTTGATCGTATTCATGCGGTCATACCATGCCTGCGGCATCACCGATGCCATGATCGCAACCGCGATCACCATGTAGATCGTCATGACGAACTTGTGGCGGCTCTTGAACCACAGGAACAAGCCCATGGCAGCCATTGCCAACAGCCCGCCACGTGATTGACTACCAATAGCAGCGACCCCGGATAACACCATGGCTGACGCCAAACCAAAACGCACCCATTGCTGCGTAGCCTGCAAGTGCAGATAGCGGATCAGCGGAATGAGCATCGCCAGAACCAGCGCCATTTCATTGTTGCCCGCAAAGAAGGTGCCAGTTGGACCCTGTACCCTGAACTGACCACCGTGAACGATGGTGAAGATGCCGCCCTTGACCCCGTAGTAGCCCAATGACAACGCAATGACCCAGATCATCCAGTGCAGATGCTGGCGTTCCTTGATGATCATGGCGGTGAGGAACACCATGAGCTGGATTTTCCAGACCTTGTCCCACTGGGTCCAGGCCAAATCAGGGTAGAACGAAAAAAAAGTGGTGATGAACATCCAGCCAATGAATATCAGCAGCAATATTGTCTCGCGCGTCCAGATCATTTCTTTCTTCTCTTTCGAGAATATGAAGGCCGCGATGGTGACGATGCCAGTGATGAAGGCAAATGGCATATCGTAGGCAAAGCCCCAAGTCTGCCGGTGCGGGTTCATGTAACCGAGCCAGCACCACAGCAGGATGCCGATCCAGGGGCGCTTGAATATGAAGGGCAGCGCCCCAAACACAATTGCGGTAACAAAGATATCTCTCATGCGGACTCAACTTTCTTGGCCATGGACGGTTTCCTGTCGTGGGCATTCAGGGAACTGTCCACAATTGTCAATCCGGGCTTGACCCGTAATCCAGGTGCCTGGCTTGACTGGATTCTGGCTTTCTCAGCAATGACGAACTCAGAATGAATAGAAGCGCTTTTCATACAACAGCCTGCGCCAGTCCGTTCTGCAAAGAAACATGGCTGACAACATATCGATGCTTGCCCGAGGCTTCGGGTGCAATCGCATTCAGCAGTTTCAGGTCGATCATCAGGGCAGTCCCGAGGCGCGAGCGCAGGCCGCTCAGGACCGCCTCGCGCGCGGCGTCGCTCCAGCACGCGTCCGGCACCACCTGCACTTCCATCTGGTCGACCGTGTGCTGGATCAGCTTGAACTGGCCGACGCCCGGGATCGCACGCAGCACATAAATCACCGCCAGCGCATGCATGATGCGGCCA
>CAYGMS010000492.1:0-1952 GCA_964350905.1 uncultured Thiobacillus sp.
AGCAAAAAAGCGCCCCGAAAGGCGCTTTTTTGCTTGGTGACTGGCGGAGAGGGTGGGATTCGAACCCACGGTAGGCTTGCACCTACGCCTGATTTCGAGTCAGGTACATTCGACCACTCTGCCACCTCTCCGGGACGCGAATTGTAACCGAGGCGCGCAGTTTGCTGGACGAAAATTTCACTCTCGTTCAGACTGCGGCCATGCCCCGCATAAAAACAATGGGATTAATCGGGAAACTGATGGTGCTGACGCTGAGTGTGGCGCTGGTTGCCTGTAGCCGCCCTGCTCCACCACCGGAAAAGACCGGCGAACTGCGGGTCGGGACCCGTAATTCACCAGCCACTTTCTTTATCGCCAGCAATGGCGAGACAGCCGGGTTTGAGCACGATTTGCTGGTTGCTTTCAGTCGATCCCAGAAATGGACGATAAGGTGGACAGAAAAGTCCCAGCCCGACATGTTGCTGGATCTGCTCGACAAGCAGCAAATTCACCTGGCCGCCGCCGCCCTGCCCCAGGCTGTGGTCAAGGACAACCACCTGATTTCAGGCCCGGTGCTGTTCGAAACACCGGTGCATATCGTGGTCCGGGCCGAAGGCCGCTCCCCGCGCAATATTGGCGCGTTGTCAGGCAAGAAGCTGGCGCTGATCAAAGGGTCTGGCCATACCCCCATGTTGCTGCGCCTGAAACGCAAGAACCATGACTTGTCCTGGACGGTACTGGAGAATGTATGGCCCGAGGAACTGCTGGCACAACTGCAGGCGGGCAAGTACGACGCGGTGGTGATCAACGGCATGGACTTCGATTCGATGCGCAACTTTTATCCCGGTCTGACGGTTGCATTTGATATCGGCGACACCCAAAAAATCGTGTGGGCATTGCCCCGCTTCAGTTCGTATGCGGTACGCAATGCGCTGGCGCGCTTCATCGAAAAAGCCCGCACGGACGGCACGCTCAAGCGTATTTATGAACGCTATTTCGGGCACGTCAAACGCCTGGACAACACCGACATCCTCGGGATTTTGCAACGCCGGCCGCAGCGCCTGCCCGATTTGCGCAGCCATTTCCGCGAAGCGCAGACCCTCACCGGAATCGACTGGCGCCTGCTGGCCGCAATCGGCTATCAGGAGTCGCAATGGAACGCGCTTGCCACCTCACCCACGGGGGTGCGCGGCCTGATGATGCTGACCGGGCCAACGGCGGACCGCATGGGCGTGAGCAACCGCCTCGACCCGCGCCAGAGCATTCTGGGTGGCGCACGCTATCTGGCGCTGATGAAAGAAACCCTGCCGGCCCGCATTGCCGAGCCCGACCGCACCTGGCTGGCGCTGGCTGCCTACAATCAGGGACAAGGGCATATGGAAGATGCGCGCCGCATTGCACAGGCGCGCGGCGGCAATCCGGATAGCTGGGCCGATGTTAAGGAAGCCCTGCCGCATCTGGGCCGGGGCACCTACGCCAAGATCACGAAATACGGCTATGCACGCGGCAACGAAGCACTGCTTTTTGCCGAGAACATCCGCAGTTACTACGATATTCTGCTGCGGCTGGAACCCGAATACGCCCCGTTGATCAATATGGGGAAAATCAAGGAAGCCTTGTTTGGCGAGCCGAGCTAGCCACTGAGCCAACCCAGCCCTCAAGCCGCCGTCAGCCGCTCCACTCCACCCATCCATGGCCGCAAGACTTCCGGCACCGTCACGCTGCCGTCGGCATTCTGGTAGTTCTCCAGAATCGCCACCAACGTCCGTCCCACCGCCAGTCCCGACCCATTCAGCGTATGCAGCAGTTCTGGCTTGCCCTGGCCGACGCGGAAACGCGCCTGCATGCGGCGCGACTGGAAGGCCTCGAAATTCGAGCAGGACGAGATTTCACGGTAGGTGTTCTGCGCCGGCAGCCACACTTCCAGGTCGTAGGTCTTGGCCGCAGAAAAGCCCATGTCGCCGGTGCACAGC
>CAYGMS010000493.1:0-1947 GCA_964350905.1 uncultured Thiobacillus sp.
ATCTGACACGCGCCCTGCGGCTGCAGGCGGGCGTGGTGATCTCGGCCTCGCATAACCCGTTTGAGGACAATGGCATCAAGTTTTTCTCGGCCAGCGGCGAGAAATTGCCCGACAGCGTGGAGGAAGCCATCGAAGCACAGATGGATTCCCCGATTGTGACGGTTGAAGCGCGCCAGTTGGGGCGGGCCCGGCGGATCGAGGATGCCGCCGCGCGCTATATTGAGTTTTGTAAAAGCACCTTTCCCAATCACCTCGACCTGCGCGGGATGCGTATCGTGGTGGATTGCGCCCATGGCGCGACCTATCACATCGCCCCGCATGTGCTGCATGAACTGGGCGCCGAGGTTATTGCCATCGGCAACGAGCCCGATGGCTTCAATATCAACGACCAGTGCGGTGCCACCTATACCAAGACACTTTCCGATGCGGTACGCGAGCACCGTGCAGATGTGGGGATTGCGCTGGATGGCGATGGTGACCGTCTGATGATGGCCGATGCCATGGGACGGATTTATGACGGTGACCAGCTGGTCTACGTGATTGCGCGCCACCGCATCCAGACCGGCTACATGAGGGGAGGGGTGGTCGGCACGCTGATGACCAACCTGGGTACCGAGCATGCATTGGGCCGCATTCAAATCCCGTTCGAGCGGGCCAAGGTGGGTGACCGCTATGTCATGGAACGCTTGCATGCCAATGGCTGGACATTGGGCGGTGAAACGTCCGGCCACATCCTCTGCCTGGACAAACACACCACCGGGGACGGCATTGTTTCGGCGTTGCAGGTATTGCGTGCCCTGCGTGAATCCGGCGAGACACTGGATAGCTTTACAACCGATCTGGAAACTTACCCACAGGTCATGATCAATGTGCCGGTGGCAAAAGGTTTCAAACTGGATGCTTCGGGGACGGTGAATACGTCGGTCGAACAGGCCGAAACCGCACTGAATGGCAGTGGCCGGATTGTTTTGCGCGCGTCCGGCACTGAGCCGCTGATTCGCGTGATGGTGGAAGGGCGCGACGCCGATCTGGTCAGACGTACGGCTGAAACAATAGCGGCTACCGTGAGAGCGGCCGCCACGGGCGGGTGATTTCCCGACCTGAAATATCACTGTAATATTCGCCCGTTAGTATGGCGACGTCGCCCATGCGGCACGTCTACTACTACCGGAGATGTTATATGCGTGTTTTCAACAAGTTGACTCAGGGGACCCTGGCTACGGCTGTGGGCATGGTTTTTTCGGTCGGTGCGCTGGCCGCTGATATCACGGGTGCGGGCGCGACTTTCCCTTACGCTATCTACACCAAGTGGGCTGAGGCTTATCAGACGGCCACGGGCAACAAGGTCAATTACCAGGGCATTGGTTCCTCCGGTGGTATCAAGCAGATCAAGGCCAAGACGGTCGATTTCGCCGGCACCGATGCGCCGCTCGCTGAGGCTGAACTGGATGCTGCGAAACTGGTGCAGGTCCCGACCGTGATGGGCGGCGTCACCATTGTGATCAATGTTCCGGGTATTGAATCCGGGAAGCTGAAACTGGACGGCCCGACTGCTGCCGCTATGTTTCGGGGGGCAATCACCAAGTGGAATGATCCGGCCATCGCCAGGCTGAACCCGGGTGTTTCGTTGCCAAACCTGGCGGTTACTGTGGCGAATCGTTCGGACGGTTCCGGCACCACCCACGTTTTCACCAGCTATCTGTCCAAGCAGTCGATGGCCTTCATGCGTGAAATAGGTTCAGGTAAAACGGTAAACTGGCCGCGCAACTCGATTGGCGGCAAGGGGAATCCAGGGGTGGCGGCCAACGTGCAGAAGATCAAGGGTGTGATTGGTTATGTGGATATTGCCGATGCGATGAAAAACAAGATGAAATTTGTGGCACTCAAGAATCGTGCAGGCAATTACATCGTTCCGAATCAGGATGCCGTGGCAGATGCGGCGTCTGG
>CAYGMS010000494.1:0-1943 GCA_964350905.1 uncultured Thiobacillus sp.
GGTTTCCCGGTGCCGGGTTTGGGCTGAGCGGATCGATCCTGTTCCGATCTAGGTTGCCCGGGTTTTCCCTGCCCCGGCTTTCTGCGGGCGCCCTCGGCACGTGGCGCCCGTGCGCCTTCCGGCTGCTTGCCGGTGCCAGCGGGCTGGTACAGCGGGATCAGGTGTTTCTTGCTGTTACCGATCAGATCTTCGCGACCCATTTCCTTGAGTGCTTCGCGCAGCAGTGGCCAGTTGTCGGCGTCGTGATAGCGCAGAAAAGCCTTGTGCAGGCGTCGCGTGCGGCCCTGGCGCACCACCGGCACCGATTCCCCCTTGCCGCCGAGCACTTTCTTCAGCGGGTTCTTTTCGGTGTGGTACATGGTCGTTGCCAGCGCCATCGGTGTGGGCAAGAAGGTCTGCACCTGGTCGAGGCGGAAGTCGTTTTTCTTCAGCCACAGCGCCAGGTTCATCATGTCCTCATCGGTGGTGCCGGGGTGGGCGGCGATGAAGTAGGGAATCAGATACTGCTTCTTGCCAACTGCTTTGGACGCGGCTTCGAACATGTCCTTGAAGCGGTCATAGGCGCCCATGCCGGGCTTCATCATCTTGGACAGCGGCCCGGGTTCGGTGTGCTCGGGCGCGATTTTCAGATAACCGCCGACATGATGCTGCACCAGTTCCTTCACGTATTCGGGTGAACGCACGGCGAGGTCGTAGCGCAGTCCCGAACTGATCAGGATCTTCTTCACCCCCGGCACCGCGCGTGCGCGGCGATACATATGGATCAGCGGCGTGTGATCGGTATTGAGGTTGTCGCAGACGTCCGGAAACACGCAGCTCGGACGGCGGCAGGCGGTCTCGATTTTTTTCGACTTGCACGCCATGCGATACATGTTGGCGGTGGGGCCGCCAAGGTCGGAGATGATGCCGGTGAAGCCAGGCGTCTTGTCGCGGATGGCTTCGATTTCACGGATCACCGAATCTTCGGAACGGCTCTGGATGATGCGGCCTTCGTGCTCGGTGATCGAGCAGAAGGTGCAGCCACCAAAGCAGCCACGCATGATGTTGATCGAGAAGCGGATCATCTCCCATGCCGGAATCCTGGCGTCGCCGTAGCTCGGATGCGGCGCGCGTGCATAGGGCAGGTCGTAGACCGCGTCCATGTCGGGCGTGGACAGCGGGATCGGCGGCGGATTCAGCCAGACATCGCGTTCGCCGTGTGCCTGCCGCATGGCGCGGGCATTGCCGGGGTTGGATTCGAGATGGAACACGCGCGAGGCGTGGGCGTAGAACGATGGGTTGTTCTTCACCTGGTCGTAATCAGGCAGGCGGATCACGGTGCGTTCGCGCACGGCCTGCTTGGCGGCCAGCCGTTCGGCCTTGGGAACAAAACGAAGCGGTTGGATATTCCCCTCTCCCCCAACCCCTCCCTCGCTTGCGGGGGAGGGGAGTGTTGAAGGTGTCATCGCATAAGGATCGACATGCGCATCGATGGCACCAGGAATATCGAGCTCGGTCGACATCACTTCGATCCAGTCGGCTTGCGGTTTCCAGTCATGGTTCACCATGAAGGCGGTGCCGCGCACGTCGCGGATGTCGCTAATATTTTCGCCCCTGGACAGGCGATGGGTGATATCCAGCAGCGCGCGCTCGGCATTGCCGAATATCAGCAGATCGGCCTTGGAGTCCGGCAGCACCGAGCGGCGCACCGTGTCCGACCAGTAGTCGTAATGCGCAATGCGCCGCAGGCTGGCCTCGATCGAACCGATGATGACCGGTGTGCCGGGGTAGGCCTCGCGGCAGCGCTGCGCGTAGACGGTGACGGCGCGGTCGGGGCGCTTGTTGGGTGCGGCGTTCGGCGTGTAGGCGTCGTCTGAACGGACCTTGCGGTCGGAGGTGTAGCGGTTGACCATTGAATCCATGTTGCCCGCCGTCACGCCAAAATACAGCGTGGGCTGACCCAA
>CAYGMS010000495.1:0-1943 GCA_964350905.1 uncultured Thiobacillus sp.
TTGCGCGCGGTCGAGCAGGCGCACGATGGCGGCGAGGCGCGTGTCGGCTCCCAGCTTGTCCACCTGCACCACCAGCGGACTGGCCTGATTGAGGCTGCCGCCCACCACCCGTGCGTGCACAGACTTGGACACAGGCAGCGATTCGCCGGTCAGCATCGCCTCGTTCACCGCGCTGTTGCCGTCCACCACCACGCCATCGGCAGGCAGGGTTTCCCCCGGCCGCACCAGCACATGGTCGCCCACGGCCAGTCGTGCCACAGGGACCTGTTCCTCGTCGCGTGCAGGCCAGTTCGGCAACCGCGTGGTGGCTGCCGGGATGAGCTTGACCAGTTCTTCCACTGCCGCGCCGGCGCGGCGGCGCGCGTTCATTTCAAGAAAACGTCCGGTCAGCAGGAAAAAAACAAACATGGCCACCGAGTCGTAATACACCTCGCCAGACCCGGTTAAACCCGACCCGGAAAACGTGTTGTAGACACTGGCGAGAAACGCCGTGCCGATGCCCAATGCCACCGGCACATCCATGCCCAGCGTTCTGCGCCTGAGGTCGCGCCAGGCGCCGATGAAGAACGGCCACGCCGAATACATCACCACCGGAATGGTGAGCACCAGGCTGGCCCAGCGCATCAGTATCCGGATATCGGCTGTCATGTCGGTGGCGGTGTAAGTCGGCAGCGCATACATCATCACTTGCATCATGCCGAGGCCGGCAATGGCCAGCCGCTTGATGGCGGTGTTGCGTTCGCGCTTGTAGATGTCGTCCGAACGGCCGGGGTCGAACGGGTGGGCAATGTAGCCGATGTCCGATACCGCTTTCAGAATTGCCGACAGTTGAATCCGGCTGTTGTCCCAGCGTACCCGCGCACGGCGGGTGGCGTAGTTGATCTCCACCGACAGCACGCCGGGCAGGGCCGCGATATGGCGCTCGTTCAGCCAGATGCACGCGGCGCAGACGATGTTTTCCAGGATAAGCGCAGCCTCGCGGATGTTGTCCGCCTCGACCCGGACAAAGCTCTCCTGAATCTCGGGCAGGTCATATAAGCCCAGTTGTGCGAGTTCGGCTTCGGCTTGTTTTTGCGTGGCAGGCAGCACGGTGCGATGCGTGTAATACGCGCCCTGGCCACTGTCGATGATGGTTTGCGCGACCGCCTGGCAACCCTTGCAGCAGGCTTGCTTGACCGTGTTTTCAAACTGGATCGGGTAATGCGTGCCGTCCGGAACGGGCAGGCCGCAGTGAAAGCAGCCCGAAAAAGAGGGGGCGTCCATGAGTCTAGGAGAGATGCTCATGAACGGCCCCCAGCAAGAACGCAAAGCAGCAATCCGGGAGAGACGGCGTTGCTGCTCGCGTTAGGCGGACACCGGAATCAAAAATCCCTGTCACTGAAAACGCCGGCCATCGGGTAGATGTCGGGTTGGGTGACCCGGGCAGCGTTGCTTGTGGCAACCCTACCCATTCAGATGCTTTTGACGTCCAGGTTGAAATAGCCATTATTAATACTGCGATGTCCATCCGGCCTTGTCGTCGAAGCTGTTTCCTCGACGTCCGCACCGGCAAGTCGCCCATTATAGGAGCGGGGAGCTTGTCGCCCCCACATCCTGCGCATTCTTCAGCCTGGTGTGGGCAGGGAATGGGTCGTGGGTAACCTCAGGTGTGGCCAAGGTGGGCATAGCAGTATTTGAAGATGATCATATCATGATATAGGGGCCGGCGGGCGACCGGAATTTGATTCCGCTACTATGGCAGCATGAGCGACCTGCCCTCAAAAACCTCCTTCTTTCCCTCGGTCGAATCCGCGATGCGCGAGCCCAACGGCTTGCTGGCGATGGGCGGGGATCTGTCGGTCGAACGGCTTCTGGACGCCTATCGCCACGGTATTTTCCCCTGGTTCAATCCCGGCGAACCCATCCTGTGGTGGAGCCCCGATCCGCGCATGGTGCTGGTTCCG
>CAYGMS010000496.1:0-1941 GCA_964350905.1 uncultured Thiobacillus sp.
TCGAGCACCCGGTGCAGCGGCAACTCTTCTGACTGGCGCGACCATTTTTCTCCGCCGCGACCACGACGATGGACTTTTTCTCGACCTCGCGGCCCCGCTTGCCTTCTTCAGTGCCGCCGACGTAGGTTTCGTCGACTTCAATCTCGCAAGTAAGTCGATCACGCCCCGGTCGTACCATGGCCCGGCGCAGCTTGTGCAGCCACGTCCAAGCTGTTTCGTAGCTGCCCAACCCCCCCCGCGTCAGAATAGTTGTCGTCTCATTAGAATCTGAAACCTGGGGGCAATAAGGACGGAAATGGCACGATACGGACAAGCATACAAGGACAGGGCGGTAGCACGGTTGTTGCCGCCAGAGAGTGCGGCGGAGGAAGTCGTTGCGCGTGAGATTGGGGTTGCAGCCGGAACGCTGCGACGCTGGCGCGAGGATGCGCAGCCCAGGCCCGCCCGCGGGCGGGCCTGGACCGCGGGCGCCCGGCTCGAAGCGGTGATCACCGCGGCGGCAATGAGTGATGCCGGCAAGAACGCGTGGTGTCGCGAGCACGGCGTATATCCGGACGAACTGGACAAGTGGCGGCTGAGCGCCACCACGGCACTGGCCGAGCCCGAGGAGGCGCGCGCCAGCCCGCAAGCCACGCGGCAGGACAAGAAGCGCATCAAGGAACTCGAACGCGAGTTGTTGCGCAAAGACCGGGCGCTGGCCGAGACAGCCGCGCTGCTCGTGCTGTCAAAAAAAGTCGCGGCGATCTTCAACAAGGGAGAGGGCGAATGATCGGCCTCGAAGATCGCCAGGCATTGGCCCGAGACATTGATATTGCCCATGCTGCCGGCGCGCGGCTGAAGCCGGCCTGCGAGATTGCCGGCATCGATCTGCGCACCCTGCAGCGCTGGCAGGCCTTTGACGGCCTCGTCAGCGGCGATCGCCGGCCGCAGGCGGTGCGCCCGGTGCCCGGCCATGCCCTCTCCGAGGCCGAGCGTGCGCATCTGCTTGCCGTGGCCAACGCACCGCGCTTTGCCGCCGTGCCGCCCGCGCGCATCGTGCCCATGCTGGCCGACGAGGGCGTCTACCTCGCCAGCGAATCCACCTTCAGTCGCGTGCTGCGCGCGCACGGACAAACCGCCCACCGTGGGCGGGCCAAGGCACCCAAGGCCAGTAGGCCGCCCACCACGCACATCGCCACCGCACCGCGTCAGGTGTGGTGCTGGGACATGACCTATCTGCCTGCGCAGGTGATGGGGCGCTGGTTCCACCTCTACCTGATCCTCGACCTGTACAGCCGCAAGATCGTCGGCTGGGAGGTGCACGACAGCGACCACGCCGACCATGCCGCGCATTTGGTACGACGTACCGCGCTGGCCGAAGGCATTGCCGCGCTTGCCGCCAAGCCGGTGCTGCATGGCGACAACGGCTCCACCCTGAAGGCCACCACGGTACTGGCGATGCTCAACTGGCTGGGCGTCAAGCCTTCGTACTCGCGGCCCCGTGTGAGCGATGACAATGCCTATGCCGAGTCGCTGTTCCGCACCGCCAAGTACCGGCCCGAGTTCCCCGCCAAGGGATTCGTCGATCTCGACTGCGCCCGCACCTGGGCGGCTGGATTCGTGAACTGGTACAACGTTGATCATCGTCACAGCGGCATTCGTTACGTCAGTCCGGCCGAGCGCCATGCCGGCGACGATCACGCGATTCTGGCTGCCCGACACGCGCTGTACAGCAAGGCGCGCGAACTCAACCCGGCGCGCTGGTCTGGCAACACCCGCAACTGGTCACCCATCGGCGCCGTGACGCTGAACCCCGAACGCGACTGCATCATCAAGTCGCATTCGGCCGGCAACAATATTCAGCCGTTGGCTGCATGACTGAGGCGACAACTACCTTGACACGCGCCGCTTCCTCGCAGGTCATCTGGCAGCGACGAAGGTATTTTCATCATTCAGGGTGCC